>JASJGW010000024.1:0-6869 GCA_033791305.1 Gammaproteobacteria bacterium
AGTGCGAGTGGAATCATCCAAAAGTCACGCTCAGGACAGTGCCACGTCCTTTCAAACCCTGGCCGATCCATGCTGAATACTACCAATGGACGGTGAACCGATGGGCGAAGGCACTACGACATCGCCGAACAGCGATGACCCTGCCGCACTTGCCGGGGATCCGGGCGCCAGTCTGTCGCGTGCCTACGATATGGTACTGAACGGTATCGAACTGGGGGGGGGCTCCATTCGTATTCACAATACCGACATGCAGGAAGCCGTGTTGAAATTGCTGGGTATTGGTGACAAGGAAGCACGCGACAAGTTCGGCTTTCTACTGGATGCCCTCAAATACGGTTGTCCGCCGCATGGTGGTATCGCCTTTGGCGTTGACCGCCTGGTAATGCTGATGGCGGGTGCTGCCTCGATTCGTGAGGTGATGGCCTTTCCCAAGACCCAAACCGCCGCCTGTCCACTGACCCGGGCACCGTCTGCCGTGGCACCCGGACAGCTCATCGAGCTGGGAATTCACCTGCGCAAGCCGCCGGAGATCACACCGCAATAGCCGGGCGATGGTAGAATGGGCGCATTTCGGATTATGAGGCGACAAGATTATGGCAGGACACAGTAAATGGGCCAATATACAACATCGTAAGGGTGCCCAGGATGCCAAGCGTGGCAAGCTCTTCACCAAGCTGATCCGTGAAATCACGGTCGCGGCCAGGATGGGTGACCCGGATCCAGCCTCCAATCCGCGGCTCAGGCTGGCGATGGACAAGGCGCTGGCCGGGAATATGACAAAGGACACCATTGAACGCGCCATCAAGCGCGGTTCGGGTGCGCAGGACGGCGATAACTATGAAGAGGTCCGTTACGAGGGTTACGGGCCGGGCGGGATCGCGGTCATGGTTGCTTGTGTTACCGATAACCGTAACCGGACGGTGGCGGAGGTCCGGCATGCCTTTTCCAAGGCGGGCGGTAATCTCGGGACCGATGGTTCGGTGGCCTACCAGTTCACCCAGACCGGTATTCTGAGTTTTCCTGCCGGTGTTGATGAAGAGCAGGTGATGGAGGCCGCGCTGGAAGCGGGCGCTGATGATGTACTGACTAATGACGACAGTTCCGTGGATGTCCTGACACAGCCGGAGCAGTTTATCGCTATCAAGGAAGCGATGCTGGCCGCCGGGCTGGAAGCCGAGCAGTCAGAAGTCACCATGCGTGCAGCCAACACCACGTCACTGGATCTGGATGACGCAGAAAAAATGATCCGCCTGCTGGAACGCCTTGAAGACCTGGACGATGTACAGAATGTATATTCCAATGCAGATATTTCCGAAGAAATTCTGGGGCAACTTGGGTAATACGCCGGGACAGGATGCCCATAACAACGCGGCTGGTCACACAATATGACGCGTATCCTCGGTATTGATCCCGGTTCCCGGGTGACCGGCTACGGGATTATCGACCAGGATGGTCGCCACATGGCCTATGTCGCGAGTGGCTGCATCCGTGCCAGTGGCGAATCGTTGCCAGAACGTCTGGGTGTCATCTTCGCGGGGGTCAATGCGATTATCCATGAATTTCTGCCGGAGGAGATGGCGATTGAGCAGGTCTTCATGAATAAAAATGCCGATTCTGCCCTGAAGCTGGGGCAGGCGCGTGGCGCGGCCATCTGTGCCAGCGTACACAGTAAACTGCCGGTGGATGAGTATGCCGCGCGCGCGATCAAACAGGCTGTGGTCGGCAAGGGGGGAGCGACCAAGGAACAGGTCCAGCATATGGTTTGCGTGTTGCTGTCATTGTCAAAAAAACCACAGTCCGATGCGGCGGATGCCCTTGGCGTGGCCGTCTGCCACGGCCATCACAGCCAGACCCTGCGCCACCTGCAGGCCAACCGGCAAGGTCATGACGGGGTGCCGCGATGATCGGTCTGTTGCATGGCAAGATCCTGGACAAGCAACCACCGCAGTTGTTGCTGGATGTGGGTGGAGTGGGCTACGAAGTCGATGCGCCCATGACGACGTTTTATGACCTGCCTGGCATTGGCGAAGAGGTCACACTGTTTACCCACCTGGCCGTCCGTGAAGATGCACACACGCTGTATGGTTTTGCGAAGCGCACTGACCGGGACCTGTTTCGCAACCTGTTAAAGGTGAATGGTGTCGGTGCACGGCTGGCCCTGACCATTCTTTCCGGCATGGAAACACGTGCCTTTATCACCTGTGTGCAGGCGGGTGATGCCAGCGCCCTGGTAAAATTGCCGGGTATTGGCAAGAAGACGGCCGAACGCCTCATTATCGAGTTGCGAGACCGGCTTGAATTACCCGCGGAGGCGGTCACCTCGGTTGCAACTGCCCCGATGATGGCCGCGAGCCCGGTGGAAGATGCCGTCAGCGCCCTAGTCGGTCTGGGTTACAAGCCCCGGGATGCCAGCCGCATGGTGCGCAGCCTCGAGACGGCCAACCTGTCGTCCGAGGAAATCATTCGCAGTGCCCTGCAGGCGGTGGTGCAATAACTTGATTCAAAGACCGCTTGAGTTGACACTACTCCCCCATGATTGAAGCCGATCGCCTGATTACGCCCAAGGGTTCCAACGAGGACGAGATCCTCGACCGTACTGTCCGTCCGCAGCGCCTTGCCGACTACGTGGGCCAGCCGCAAGTATCTGAACAGATGGATATTTTCATCAAGGCCGCGAAGGGGCGGGGTGATGCGCTGGACCATACGCTGATCTTCGGTCCGCCGGGGCTCGGAAAAACGACCCTGGCGCATATCATTGCCAATGAGATCGGGGTCAACCTGCGCCACACGTCGGGCCCGGTGCTGGAACGGGCCGGCGACCTGGTGGCGCTGTTGACCAACCTGGAAGCCAACGATGTGCTGTTTGTGGATGAAATCCACCGCCTGAGCCCGGTCGTGGAAGAGATTCTCTACCCGGCCATGGAGGACTTTCAGCTGGATATCATGATTGGCGAGGGACCGGCGGCCCGTTCCATCAAGCTGGATTTGCCCCCCTTTACCCTGGTGGGTGCCACTACCCGTGCCGGACTGCTGACGTCACCGTTACGTGACCGCTTTGGAATCACCCAGCGACTGGAGTTTTATACGGCCGCCGACCTGGCCGCGATTCTGCGCCGCGCGGCCGGTATCCTGGCTGTGGATATCGATCCCGGGGGCGCGCTGGAACTGGCGGGACGTGCGCGCGGTACGCCGCGTATCGCCAACCGTCTGCTGCGGCGGGTGCGTGATTATGCCGAGGTCAAGTACGATGGCCGTGTGACGCTGCAGGTCGCACGGCAGGCCATGGAGATGTTGAATATCGATGAACAGGGATTTGATGCCCAGGACCGCAAGTTATTGCTGACGATTATCGAAAAATTTGACGGCGGTCCGGTTGGCGTGGACAGCCTGGCCGCGGCGATCGGTGAAGAGCGTGGCACGATCGAGGATGTACTGGAGCCGTACCTGATTCAGCAGGGTTTTATCATGCGCACACAGCGCGGGCGCATGGCCACCCGCAATGCCTACCTGCACTGCGGACTGAAGCCGCCGGTATCACTGGCAGCCGAGCCGCTCGAGCTGCTGGCCGAGGAACCGGGCGAGGGAGTGCCGCACTGATACACCGTATGGCTGTTTTTCCTGTAAAGTTTTGCGGTTGCACCGGCGTTGTGCCAGACCGTCTCCGCTCCGGGGAATTTATTGCCGCCGCCGTGGTCACTAAGGTCGTCTGGAGTCATTGATCCCGGTGTCCATGTTTCAATGGCAGGTACGCGTTTATTACGAAGATACCGACAGTGGCGGCGTGGTGTACTACGCCAATTACCTGCGGTTTATGGAACGTGCACGCACTGAATGGATGCGTGCGCTGGGATTCGAACAGGACCAGCTGATCAGGGAGGAGGGAATAGTATTTGCCGTGCGTGCAGCCAATGTTGAATTCCAGCACCCGGCGCGATTTAACGACCTGCTCAGCGTCAGCCTGGACGTGGTGCAGCGGGGTCGTGCCAGCCTGAGCTTCGAACAGGTCATTGCAAGGAGCGCAGCAGAACAGGTACCACTGTGCAGCGCACAGGTAAAGATAGCGTGTCTTGACGCGGCGTCATTTCGTCCGCGTGCCATACCCGATTACATCTTGAAGGAGATACCGGATGTCAGCTGACATGTCCTTTTTTCATCTCATCATCGGTGCCAGCCTGGTGGTGCAGCTGGTGATGTTGCTGTTGCTGACGGTCTCCATGGTTTCATGGACCATGATATTCAGGCGCCGCAGTGTGTTGCAGCAGGCGCGTATTGCGGCAGATGAATTCGAGGACCGGTTCTGGTCGGGGGGCGACCTGGCCACCCTGTTTCGCGAGGTTACGAAACAGTCGGAGCGCGCCATTGGTATGGCGGGTATCTTCCAGTCCGGTTTTAACGAGTTTGCACGCCTGCGCAAGCAGCCGGGTGCGGACCCGCGGGCGGTGGTCGAAGGTGCGCAGCGTGTCATGCGTGTGGCACTGTCACGGGAAATGGATGATCTGGAAACGCATTTGTCGTTTCTTGCGACCGTTGGCTCAACCAGCCCCTACGTGGGTTTGTTCGGTACCGTGTGGGGGATTATGAACTCGTTTCGTGGTCTGGGTAATGCGCAACAGGCAACACTGTCCATGGTTGCACCGGGGATTGCCGAGGCCCTCATTGCAACCGCCATGGGCCTGTTTGCCGCGATTCCGGCGGTGATTGCCTATAACCGCTATTCCAATGATGTCGAGCGCCTGATCAACCGCTACGACAATTTTCTGGAAGAATTTTCAACTATCCTGCAACGCCAGGCCCATGCCTGACGGTTGCCCGGATAACCGTCGCGACAGGCAACGATAAAGACGATGGCCCGCCAGCGAATACGCAAACGACCCATGGCCGAGATCAATGTCGTGCCGTATATCGATGTGATGCTGGTCATGCTGGTGATCTTCATGATTACGGCCCCGTTGCTGACCCAGGGGGTCAAGGTAGACCTGCCCGAGGCAGCGGCGCAGCCAATAGAGGAATCTGACAAGGAGCCGCTGGTCGTCAGTGTGGATGCCGGCGGGAAGTTATACCTGAACGTCGGTGAAACGCCGGATACCCCGGTGGCTGCTGACAGTCTGGTGCAAATGGTTGCCGCCGTGTTACGACGTCAGCCACAGAAGTCCGTGCTGGTGCGTGGCGATCATGCCGTCGAGTACGGCTCGGTGGTGTCCGCCATGGTGCTGCTGCAGCAGGCGGGCGTACCGAACGTGGGCCTGGTCACCGAACCGCCGGAGCAGTAGTCCGGATTATGTGGCAGACTGTGCGCGAGAATCCCCGTGCCGTGATCTATGCGGTACTGATGCATGTGGGATTGCTGTTGTTGTTGGTGTTTAGCCTGGACTGGACGCCGAAAAGCGTCAAACCCGGTACCACCAAGCCGATCCAGGCCGAACTGGTCGATATGTCGAAGCTGCGGGAAATCGAGGCGCAGAAACGCGCCGGGCAGGAAGCAGAACGCAAGGCAGAAGCAGAAAAACGCCAACAGGTACAGGAGAAGCAGCGCAAGGCCGAGCAGGAGACAAAACGCCAGGCTGAGGCTGAGAAACAGCGCAAGGCTGAAGTTGAACGTAAGCGCAAGGCCGAGCAGGAGGTAAAAAACAAGGCAGCAGCAGCGCGCAAGCTGAAGGCCGAACAGGCAGCGAAGCAGAAGGCAGAGGCAGAGCGCAAGCAAAAGGCCGAGCTGGCAGCGAAGCAAAAGGCAGAGGCGGCGCGTAAGCAGAAGGCCGAGCAGGCAGCGAAGCAAAAGGCAGAGGCGGCGCGCAAGCAGAAGGCCGAACAGGCAGCGAAGCAAAAGGCCGAAGCAGCGCGGCAGCGCGAGGCAGAGCAGGCCTTGCAGGCACAGCTGGCAGAAGAGGCAGCCCAGGCGCGTGCGCAAAGCGCATTGTCAGAGTTTGTACCTTATATTCAGGACAAGGTGCAGAATAACTGGTTGCGTCCGGCCGGCAGCCCGTCCGGACTGAGTTGTGTCATTCAGGTAACATTGATTCCGGGTGGCGAGGTTGTTGGCACCCGGGTTGTTAAGAGCAGCGGCAATGCCTTGTTCGATGCATCCGTTGAAAGGGCCGTACAGAAGGCATCACCGTTACCCTTGCCCAATGATCCGGCCCTGTTTAAGTATTTTCGTGAAATAAATTTCAAGTTTGTTCCGGACTGACGGCACGCCGGTGCATTTACAATCTTATAGAAGGAGCTGTTAACAAGATTCATGAATAAATATTATCGATTGGTACTTTTTGTCCTGTTGCTGGCGGGCGGTTCAGCCCATGCTGCGCTCACCATTGAAATCACCCAGGGCGTTGAGGGGGCTACTCCGATTGCCGTTGTTCCTTTTGGCTGGAGCGGCAACGCGGCGGCTGCACCGGAAAATATTGCTGCAATTATCACTGCAGATCTCAATCGCAGTGGTCGCTTCGAGACGCTGCCGGACCGTGACCTGATTACACACCCGACAGCGGGGGCGCAGGTACAGTTCCAGAACTGGCGGATGGTCAAGGTTGATAACCTGGTGATCGGCAAGGTAACGGAGTCGGCTGACGGTAACTTTACCGTCCAGTTCGAGCTGTACGACGTGTTTGGTGGTAAACAGGTCACCGGTGCGACCTATCCGACCCGTCGTGCAGATCTGCGCCAGGTCGCACACCATATCAGTGACGTTATCTATGAAAAACTGACCGGCCAGCGCGGTGCATTTAATACGCAGATTACCTATGTGACGACTAGTGGTACAGTGAAAAACAAGACCTACACCTTGTTGGTGGCCGATTCGGATGTATACAATCCGCAGACCATACTGACCTCGGATCAGCCCCTGATGTCACCGTCCTGGTCACCGGATGGTC
>JASJGW010000025.1:0-2958 GCA_033791305.1 Gammaproteobacteria bacterium
GCGGACAGCCTGCAACAATGTCTACCGGTGAAAATGAACAGCCATCAACAGACAATCTGCAGGTGTCAGGACTGACCGAGTCGGTAGTCGCGCCAAACCTTGATCTGAAGAAAGTGGCACCTTTGCCGCAACCCGTTCCGATAGTCGAACCCGCTGTGGACATGGACGATCCCGCTTTTTTCGAGGAACTACCTGAAATAGAAACTGCGGGCGATGAAACCGATCACGCGCATAAACTGGTTATACTGGGCTCGGAGGTTGTACCGGGCACATCCACACGCCTGGCATGGTCGACCACCGGCACCATGTCAGGCCTGGCCACACCGACACCGGTCATGGTCATCAAGGGTAAGACGTCCGGTAAAACGATGTGCATGACGGCGGCTGTCCACGGTGATGAACTGAATGGCATCGAAATCGTACGGCGCGTAATGTATGACATCGATCCGGAAAAACTGACGGGCAACATTATCGGTGTACCCATTGTCAATCTGCAAGGTTTCCAGAGAGGCTCCCGCTACCTTCCCGACCGGCGCGACCTGAATCGTTACTTTCCGGGTGAAGCCAATGGCAGTCTCGCATCGCGCATTGCCTCTTCCCTGTTTAATGAAGTCATTGTACATTGTGATTTCCTGGTTGACATGCACACCGGCTCTTTACGCCGCACCAACATGCCGCAGATACGCGCAGACATACGACATGAGAGAATTGCGGACCTTACCGAGGGCTTCGGTAAGGTTGCAGTTATACACAGCACCGGAAGTCCCGGAATGCTGCGCTTCGCAGCTGTTGCACAGGGCATCCCTGCCGTCACACTGGAAGTCGGGGAATCCTTGCGCATCCAGGAAGAACAGATAGCAATCGGTGTAAGCAGTATTAACCGTTTACTGGAACACCAGGGCATGTACTCCCGCCTCTTCACATGGGGCGAACCCGAGCCCATCTACTATAAATCCAGCTGGATAAGAGCCGAGAGTGGGGGAATCCTGTTCAGCAAAAAGAAACAGGGGGACATGGTCAAGGTTGGTGAAATGCTTGGCACCATCACCGATCCGATCACCAATGAAACCAGCAACATCCTGTCAACTGAAAACGGCCGCATCATTGGCATGGCTGTCGATCAATTCGTCATGCCCGGTTTCGGCTGCTATCACATCGGGATCGAGGCGTCAGAAGAAGTACTGGCCGAACAGGATTCTGCAGAAATTGATGAAATCGATATTGAATAGCCAGCAACCCTCTTCCGGGTTCGGCCAGAAATGCCGCTCAAGATACAAAATGTAACCCGGAGGGAACACAACCACACTAGTTATGCTGTAGGGCAACAGTCACCAGGCACCTTGCGGTGCGATTAACGGCAATCATCTCTGCAACGCGATCAGCCTTGAAGCCACGGCTATGAATAACAGCTGCCCGGTTTCCACGCTGACGTTGAAGGTGAACAATGCCAGCGGCACTTCGTGTTGCGGCACGCAGATTTCAGACAGTGCACCGGAAAATCCCAGGCCGTGCGTGGAACAGTACGAAAATAGAGGCGATAATCCAGAGATGGCGTTCCGTCAGGCTGATTGCATGTTGGAAGAAGCTCAGAGTGGCCTGAATGTGTATTACCGTACATGGTAATATTCTTTTGCTCAGGATAAACGCGCACGGTTATGGCGAGGAGCGGCTGGTTGTTAGCAATGCGACGGCTGCTGGCAGGGCAGAAAACCGCGGTGTGGAGTCGATTCGGCAGGACCAGTAACGCCAGTCAGGCGCCTGTCCGCAGAAAACCCGTCTAATTCCGGACAGGCTCCCGGGACCCAGTCAGGTTCCCGGCTGTGTTTATTTGCTGGAGAATGGATCGGAGTATAATTACGCTATTCCCGAACTTACCCAGTATAATTTCGTAGCTAAAGGCAGGGCAGACATGAAGCACATCACCTGGATCGTTTTGACCTTCCTGTTACTGGCGACAACCACCATTTTCGCTGCTGACACTGACCGACTGATCCGGCGCGCAAACCGCTATTTTTCCCCCTTGCCTGCGGCTATGCCGGGATCGGAAAATGACACTCCGGAACGCATCGCACTGGGCAAGAAGCTCTATTTCGAAAAACGTCTGTCTATCAATGACACTCAGTCCTGTGCCTCCTGTCACCGTCTCGAGGGTGGCTTTGCCGGTGTCGACAATCTGTCTACCTCACCCGGCGCAAAGGGTGAACTGGGAACCCGCAACAGCCCGACGGTATTGAATGCAGGCTGGCAGGATAGCCAGTTCTGGGATGGACGTGCCGAGGACCTGGTCGAGCAGGCCAAGGGGCCGATTCTTAATCCGGTGGAAATGGGTATGCCTGACGAGCAAATGGTGGAAGAAAAGCTACGGGGTATTGTTGAATACCGAAGTGCCTTCGCCGCGGCATTCCCCGGTGATGAGCCCGTCATCACCTATCAGAATATTGCCGAAGCCATAGCGGCCTTTGAGCGTACCTTGATAACGCCAAGCCGTTTCGATGATTTCCTGAATGGCGATGTTGATGCATTAAGCGAGGTTGAGCAGCGGGGTTTGAAAGCCTTTATCAAGATTGATTGCAAGTCATGCCATGACGGGACGCTGGTTGGTGGTGAGACCTATGAGCCGCTCGGCAAGGAAAACCCCTATGAAAATCAGGCTGACCAGGGTATGTACCGGGTCACAGGGGATGAGGATGACCGCATGTTTTTCAAGGTGGCACCGCTTCGAAATGTGGCCTTAACCGCGCCATATTTTCATGACGGGAAAATACAAACACTCGATGAAGCCGTGCGCAAGATGGGAGTCCTGCAACTTGATGAAGAACTCACGGATCAGCAGGTGGGTGACATTACAGCCTTTCTGAAGTCTTTGACGGGCAAGAACAGGGAGCAGTACATTAAATAGTGTCTGTCCATAAAGACCGATTATTTTCTCACAAAGACGCAGAGCACGCCAAGACAGAA
>JASJGW010000026.1:0-4163 GCA_033791305.1 Gammaproteobacteria bacterium
CAGAGTGATACTTCCACTTGTTACATCCCCCTTGTGTTGTTTTGCCCCCGAAGCAGGAGGGGGAGTCTATACCTGTCGAAAAAAGTTATCCACACCCTGTTTCCAAGCCATTGAGTCTTAAATGATGTTGACATTAAGGTCCTGAGAACTGTACTCTTTGCGCCCTTTCGCGCCAGCCCGGCGTGACCCGTAATAGTACAACCTGCAGAAAGTGACGTGCCATGAAGAGAACCTATCAACCCAGTAACCTGAAGCGTAAGCGGACTCACGGTTTTCGTGCCCGTATGAGCACCAAGAATGGCCGTCGCGTTATCAATGCCCGTCGTGCAAAGGGTCGGGCCCGGCTGTCTGTCTGATCCACTGCCCTTGTGCCCCGGCGCAACGCGATTTCCGCGGCGGGTACGACTTACCGAACCGGAAGACTACCAGCGTGTCTTTAAAAGCCGTTGCTACCGGCTGAATAATAGCTGGATGACGGTGCTGGCAGTTCCCAATCAGCTGCAGCATCCACGCCTGGGGCTGGCAATATCCCGCAAGGTAGCACGTAATGCCGTGGCACGAAATCGTATAAAACGTGTTACCCGTGAAAGTTTTCGTCACTGGCAAACACGCCTGGATTCGCTGGATATCGTGGTACTCGGTCGTGCCGGTGTAGCGGCCCAGCCGGGCAAGGCGCTGGATATCGCACTCGAAAAGCTCTGGATAAAACTGATAGATAAATGCGCTGGTTCGTCATCCAACTAATACGCGGTTACCGATTGTTGCTCAGTCCCTGGCTGGGTAACAATTGCCGTTTCTACCCGACCTGTTCCAGTTACGCCATGACTGCCGTGGAGCGTTTCGGCGTAGTGCGCGGTGGTGTCATGGGAATCAGGCGGCTGCTGCGCTGTCACCCCTGGCATGCAGGGGGTATCGATCAGGTACCGGACAAGGAGACCGGACACAGTCATGGATAATCAACGCCTGTTTTTGTTTGTTGCCCTGTCGTTTGTCATGCTGCTTTTGTGGCAGGCCTGGATGGAAGACTATGGCCCGCTACCACCGGCCGAAGTACCACTGGTCGAGACCGGTCAGCCTGCAGACACTCCGCCAGGTATCCCGGCGGATATCCTGACAGATGCAAGTGATTTGCCGAGTACTCCCGCGGATATGGTGGCCCGGGACAGCGCACTGCCGGAAACTGCTGTGCTGAAAAAGGCGCAGTACATCGAGGTCGAAACCGATCTTTTTCACATCAGGATGGATACCAGCGGTGGTGATCTGCGGCAGGTTGACCTGTTGGCCTACCCGGCGACCACGGAGCCGGATTCCCCGCCTTTTCGTCTGTTAAACGACAGCATGCCCAACCTGTTTGTAATCCAGTCCGGGTTGCGTGCGAGTGTAGGAACCGAGCCAACACACCACGTTGTGTATACCCCGAAACAAACCAGTTATCGCATGGCGGAGTCCGCCGATGAGTTGGTCGTACCTCTCACCTGGCGCAGCCCGGAAGGTGTTGAGGTGATCAAGCGCTACATCTTCCACCGCGGCAGTTATGCCGTCGACCTGCAACATGAGGTGCACAATCACAGTGGCGCAGACTGGCACGGTCGGCAGTATCGCCAGTTACAGAGAACCCAGGTCGCGGAGACCGGTCAAAGTACGTTTATCTACACTTATATGGGCGGTGTGATCTACAGCCCGGAAGAAAAGTACGAAAAGATAAAGTTTGATGACATGGTTGACGAGAATCTCAACCGTACCATTACGGATGGCTGGGCGGCCATGCTGCAGCATTATTTTCTCGGGGCCTTGATACCCGCACACGGTGAAGCCAATCGTTATTACACCAATACCCTCAGCAATGCCCGCTATGTGATCGGCATGATGGCACCGAACCGCATAGTAGCGGACGGTAGTTCGGCGCTGTATGAAACCCGCATATTCATCGGCCCGAAATTGCAGGACGAAATGAAAGCGGTTGCCCCTGGGCTGGAGTTGACCGTTGATTACGGTCTGCTCACGGTGTTGGCACAGCCGGTGTTCTGGCTGCTAAAGACCATTCATAACCTGGTTGGTAACTGGGGCTGGTCGATTGTCTTTGTCACGATGTTAATCAAGCTGGCCTTCTACAAACTGTCGGAGACCAGTTACCGTTCCATGGCCAACATGCGCAAGCTTGCACCGCGCATGAAGACACTTAAGGAGCGCTACGGGGATGATCGCCAGAAGCTGAATCAGGCGATGATGGAAATGTATAAGAAGGAGAAGATCAATCCACTGGGGGGCTGTTTGCCCATCGTGGTGCAGATCCCGGTGTTCATTTCCCTCTACTGGGTATTGCTGGAAAGTGTGGAAATGCGACAGGCACCATTTATGCTGTGGATTACGGATATGTCATCACCCGATCCGTATTACATCCTGCCACTGCTCATGGGTGTCACCATGCTGATTCAGCAAAAACTGAATCCGGCACCCATGGATCCGATCCAGGCCAAGGTAATGATGGCACTGCCAGTGGTGTTCACTGTGTTCTTTGCCTTCTTTCCATCCGGGCTGGTGCTCTACTGGGTCGTCAACAACACTCTCTCTATCGCCCAGCAATGGGTGATCACGCGGCGCGTCGAGCGCGGCGGGAAATAACCGTAAGTAGCCGCCGGGGTTATGCCGGCCACCGATACTATTGCTGCAATTGCCACGCCCCCCGGCCAGGGAGGTGTGGGCATTGTGCGCATCTCCGGGCCTGATGCACCTGCAATCGCCCGGGAATTACTCGGGTGCCTGCCCCGCCCGCGCCATGCCGGAATGCACGGATTCAGGGAAGCCGACCAAACACTGATCGATGCAGGCCTGGCACTCTACTTCGAGGCGCCCGCCTCCTTTACGGGAGAACATGTACTGGAACTGCATGGCCATGGTGGCCCGGTGGTCATGGATTTGTTAATGCAGCGGGTATTATCACTGGGCGCCCGCCCTGCTCGTCCCGGTGAATTCTCCGAGCGCGCCTATCTGCATAACAAGCTGGATCTGGCGCAGGCGGAAGCCATCGCAGATCTTATTGAAAGCGGTACGGCACAGGCAGCACGCGCAGCCATGCGTTCCCTGCAGGGCGATTTTTCCCGGCGGGTAGCGGCATTGATCGAGGCACTGATCCGGGTGCGCATGTACGTGGAAGCTGCTATTGATTTTCCCGAGGAAGAAATCGATTTTCTTGCCGATGACGCGCTGCAGCAGATGCTGGCTGAACTGCGAGCTGATTTCAAAGACGTACTCGCGCGGACGCGGCAGGGACAAGTGTTGCGCGATGGCCTGACGCTGGTAATTGCCGGCCGGCCGAATGCCGGCAAGTCGAGCTTGCTGAATGCACTCTCGGGCAATGAGGCGGCGATTGTGACCGCGATACCAGGCACGACCCGTGATGCCTTGCGCGAACACATTCAGATCGACGGCCTGCCCCTGCATATAATTGATACCGCCGGCCTGCATGCCAGCGAAGACCCGGTAGAACAGGCGGGCATGCAACGTACCCGCCAAGCGCTAGCACAGGCGGACCGCGTGTTACTGGTGATTGATGACCAGTCGGGTTTTACGGCTGCGGATGCATCCATTCTGGGTGAGTTGCCTGCTGATGTGCCGCACACGCGGGTCTTCAATAAGGTCGATTTGACCGGGCGTGATCCCGGCCTGTGCAGCAACGATACAATCGAGGCGGTGGCCCTCTCCGCACAAACCGGTGCCGGGCTGGATAAATTGCGTACCCACCTCAAGCATTGTGCCGGTTACAACGAGCAGACTGAAGGCGGTTTCAGTGCCCGGCGCCGCCACCTTGATGCCCTGCAACGCGCCGGCCAGCTGGTGGCAGCCGGTATCCAGCAACTCGAGCAGCAACGCGCCGGTGAACTGCTGGCAGAGGAGCTCCGTCAGGCACAGCAAGTACTGAGTGAGATCACCGGGGCGATCAGCAGCGATGATTTACTGGGCCGAATCTTCAGTAGCTTCTGTATCGGTAAGTAAACTTCATCGATCGTGTTTTACGTTAGCTTACTCCAGCTTGCGTTATATTATAAGTAAGTATCTGTATATTATGCTTTTATTTATATTTTTACAGATATATATAAATTTAGGGCATACAATAATTGTAGTTATGTAAGCCTAACTAGCGTCCGTCCACAAAGAATAACCCT
>JASJGW010000027.1:0-4586 GCA_033791305.1 Gammaproteobacteria bacterium
AGCATGTAGTACATGCCTGCGTAGAATGAGCAATATTCACTCTGACTAAAAACGGAAGAAACAGAAACAATGGAAAAAGCAGATATTGGTCTGATCGGGCTGGCTGTCATGGGGCAGAATATCGTTCTGAATATGGCTGACCACGGTTGCCGGGTTGCGGTGTTTAACCGCACTACCAGCAAGGTAGATGATTTCATCAACGGGCCGGCGAAAGGCACGAACATCATTGGTACACACAGCCTGGAAGAACTGGTGGCTGCCCTGGACAGGCCGCGCAAGGTAATGTTGATGGTCAAGGCGGGTGAGGTGGTTGACCGGTTCATCGATATGCTGGTGCCTCTGCTTGAACCGGGCGATGTCATCATTGATGGTGGCAACTCCCATTACCCCGATTCCACGCGACGTACGGCTTATCTCAGGGAACAGGGGTTGCGCTTCATCGGTGCCGGTATCTCCGGTGGTGAGGAGGGTGCGCGCCACGGGCCCTCGATCATGCCGGGAGGCGACCCGGAAGCCTGGCCGCTGGTGAAAGACATCTTTCAGTCCATCGCCGCCAAAGTGGACGGTGACCCCTGCTGCCAATGGGTCGGGCCTGACGGGGCCGGCCACTTCGTGAAGATGGTGCACAACGGTATTGAGTACGGTGACATGCAACTGATCTGCGAAGCCTATTCCCTGATGGGGAATGCACTGGCTATGAGCTGTGACCGGATGCACGCAGTATTCAGCCAGTGGAACACCGGTGTGCTCGATTCCTACCTGATCGAGATCACCGCCGATATCCTCGACATGAAGGACGAAGATGGCGAACCACTGGTGGATAAAATACTTGATACCGCTGGCCAGAAAGGTACCGGCAAGTGGACTGGCATTAGTGCGCTTGACATGGGTGTGCCACTGACGCTCATTGGTGAAGCCGTATTTGCGCGGGTGCTGTCATCATTAAAGGAAGAGCGTGTGCGTGCAGCCGGCCTGCTCGGTCCGCGCCCGGAGGCCGCGCCAGCTGGCAGTGAGGAAGACAACATAAAGGCCATTCATGATGCACTCTATGCCGCGAAGATCATTTCCTATGCGCAGGGTTTCATGCTGATGCGAGAGGCTGCAAGTGAGCTGGGCTGGGAACTCGACTACGGCGCCATTGCACTCATGTGGCGTGGCGGTTGTATTATCCGCAGCAAGTTCCTTGGCAATATCCGGGATGCCTATGAAAAAAACCCGCAGCTGGAAAATCTGGCGCAGGACAGCTTTTTTATTAATGCCCTGAAAACCGCCGAGGCAGACTGGCGTAAGGCCGTGATACTGGCTGTTGAGAATGGCATCCCGATTCCGGCCATTGCATCGGCCCTGTCATACTACGATGGTTACCGCAGCGAACGGCTGCCCGCCAACCTGCTGCAGGCGCAGCGTGACTACTTCGGTGCGCATACCTATGAAAGGGTGGACAAGCCACGGGGTGAATTTTTTCACACCGACTGGACGGGGCACGGGGGCAATGTCGCATCGACAACCTATGAAGTGTGAATCCGGCGTGGAAAACGCCGGCGCTGTTGCATGGTTCCGGGCGCAGGTGCCGTCGAGCCTCATTCAGAGGCTAAGCTGTATATCTGGCTGCGCTATTTATGAGCCTCATCACCGGGACAGATAGCGATTATTATTCTGCCGCACCGGATAATTTTGCGCCTGCTTTTTTGCCGCTGCCTGGTTTTTTGGCCGAACGGACAGTCTTTTTTCGCGATTTTGAAGCGTTAGTCGCCGGCCGCTCGGGTTCACTTGATTGCATGAGTCTGCAATCGACCAGCTTTTCTGCCTCGCCCCAGTCCTGTGACGGATCGCCTCCCTGGAAGTTGCGTCGTTCGGCTATCAGGTAGGCTTCATTGGCAATCAGGCATTGGCGTTGTTCTGTATCAATGCCCGTCCGGGATACTGAGGTACTGGTGGGGTGTGTACCAGACGTTGCTGCAGCGAGCGCGTTTTCCAGTCTGGTTTCATAGTTACGTTCGAGTCGTGCCTCCAGTTCCTGCATCTGCGTGCGCAGATTCTCCAGCTCATCCGACAGCTTCTTTAATGTCAGTCTTTCAGTCATTGTCATGTCCTTCCATCATGTTTTTCCGGGCCCTATAATCGGCAACAGGGTTATAACACAAATATTAGCGCTTGATTAGCCTCCCGTCGCAACGGGATCTGACCAGGAACAACACACAGCGGTTGCTGCATGGCCTGTGTTATCCTGCCAGGCTCCTGCACAACCGGGCGCCTTGAAATTCCGGTTACAGTCCGGCCTCGGCAGAGTCAGTCAGGCAATTCAGGATCGAGAGGGTACAAATTGAAACCAAGGCCTGTCCTGCTGGCCATCTTTGATGGCTTCGGACTTAATCCAAGTCGTGCGCACAATGCGTGGGCGCTGGCACGTACACCCCATCTCGATCATTACTTTGCTTCTTACCCGCACACTGTGCTGCAGGCCTCCGGACGGGCGGTCGGTCTGCCGGACGGGCAGTTCGGTAATTCCGAGGTGGGTCATCTGACGCTGGGGTCGGGTCGGGTACTTGAACAGGATCTGATCCGGGTTGCCAACGCCATCTATGACGGCAGTTTTACGCAGCTACCTGCGTGGCAATCCCTGTTGACTGACTGCAAGCGCCTGCACCTGGTCGGTTTGATATCCGATGGCGGCGTTCACTCACACATCGAGCATCTGCTCGGTATTCTTGAGCTGTTGCGTCAAACCAGTGTGGAACCGGTAATTCACATGGTTACCGATGGCCGCGACACTGCGCCCAAGGCGGCGCTGGGCTATCTGGCCGAAGTTGAAGACGCGCTTGCCAGCCTGGGCCGTGGCAGGATTGCCACGGTAAGCGGGCGCTACTGCGCGATGGACCGGGCGAAGCACTGGGACCGGACACTGCGGGCATGGGATGCGATGGCGCTGGGTCAGGGGATGACGGCTGCTGTGCCGCGGGAGGCCATTGAAGCGGCCTACGCACGTGGCGAGGGGGATGAATTTATACAGCCCACGGTTATCGCCGGACATGAAGGTATTTCACCGCACGAGCCGCTGCTGTTCACGAATTTTCGCAGCGATCGTGTGCGCCAGTTGGCAGCCGCCTTTGGAGTAGACGATTTTGACGGTTTCGACCGTGGTGGCATCTGTATGAAAAAACTGGTCTGCATGACCGAGTATGATGCTGATTTTCCCTTCCCCGTACTGTTCCCGCGGCGGGCGCCAGGTCTGGTGCTGGCCGAAGTCGTCAGCGACTCCAATCTGGCGCAATTGCACTGTAGCGAGACCGAAAAATTCGCCCACGTGACCTACTTCTTCAACGGCGGGCGCGAACCGCCGTTTCCACAGGAAGATCGTATTATCGTGGATTCGCCTGCTGTTGCGACCTACGATGTCCAGCCGGAGATGAGTGCCTCCGCTATTGCAGACGAGTTGATCGGCGCCATTAACAGTGGCAAGTACGACTTCATTGTCACCAATTTTGCCAATGCCGATATGGTGGGCCATACGGCACGGCGCGAGGCCATCGTGTGTGCCGTCGAGACGCTGGATCTGGAAAGTCACCGGGTGTTCCGGGTGGCATTGGAAAATGACTGGCGGATCCTGCTCACTGCAGATCATGGCAACTGTGATGAAATGGTCAATCCCAACACCGGTGAACCCCATACCCAGCACACCGAGTATCCGGTCCCCTTCCTGATTATGGGAGAAGGCCCTGTGCGGCTCAGCACCGGCCGCGGCCTTGCGGATATTGCACCTACCATACTGGAATTGCTCGGTGTGCCCCAGCCACCGGAGATGACCGGACGCAGCCTGATACTAAAGCAGCGGTTGCGATGATACGGAGATAATGATGACCGATAATCCAGACAAAACAGTGGCGGTACTCGCGCTTAACCCGGCCGTGGATATCAGCTATGAAATTCCGCAGTTGCTGGAGTACCAGAAGGTGTGCGCTACCAATACCTCGTACTATCCTGGCGGTAACGGCATCAACGTTGCACACGCGCTTACCGAACTGGGTGTGCCCGTGCATTGCTGCAGCACCATTGGTGGCGAAAGCGGGGCACTGCTGCTGCGCCTGCTGGGTAATACCCTGGGTGACAATCACAACTGGTTTCATTTGCAGGGTGAAACGCGGCTCAATACCAATATCATGCAGCAGAATCCGCCCGGCCAGTTTGAAATAACCAGTCTCGGCCCCGAGGTCCCGGCCGATGTGCTTGCCGAGATAATTGGCTGTTTTTTGCACACGGCGGGCGACGGTATCGCCGTGCTGTCCGGTTTGATTCCACCGGGAGTGCCCGATTCCATCTACGGCGAACTGGCTGAACAGGTCAGCGCACAGGGAGGAAAGGTGGTGCTGGACGCGTCCGGTGACGTGCTGGAACAGGCGCTGAAGGCTGAACCTTACCTGGTCCGTTTGAGCCGTTATGCGCTCGAAATGATCTGCAAGCGCCGCCTGGACGACATCCCGCGCGTGGCGGAGGCCGCCCGGGTACTGCAACGGGGCGGCATGGAGTACCTGTGTGTTTCTCTGGGCGGCGAGGGAGCGGTCCTGATCACTGCTGACAACAGCTACCAC
>JASJGW010000028.1:0-10671 GCA_033791305.1 Gammaproteobacteria bacterium
AGTTGCGACCCGCCAGTATGCCAAGCGCCAGCTGACCTGGCTGCGTAGTGAGCCCGGTCTGGAGTGCTTTCCGGCCGCAGGCCAGCAAACAACAGAGCAGGTTGTGCAGCGCCTGGAAAGCTGGCTGGCTGAATAAATAAGTATGTGATTGTGCTAAAATTTTAGTACTATCACCGGAGATCAAGGTGGCGGGGTTGAACAAGGGGACATCAGCTGTCATAGAATCCGAGTGTAAGTTACAAGAAAAAGGAGATATGAGTATGAATAGAGGACAATCTTTGCAGGACCCATTTTTGAATGCTTTGCGCAAAGAGCGAGTCCCGGTTTCGATTTACCTGGTAAATGGCATCAAGTTGCAGGGACAGATAGAGTCATTCGATCAATTTGTTGTACTTTTAAAGAATGCGGTCAGTCAAATGGTCTACAAACATGCGATCTCAACCGTGGTCCCGGCACGAAATGTGCGCATACCAGGCCCGGATGATGATAAGCAACCAGATAAACAGCCAGATAAACAGCCAGGGAATACCTGATTTTACCTTTCAAATGACGGGGCAAATAACGGAGTGTCTGTTTGTTCGAACGCCCTGAGAGTGGTGAACGGGCCGTTCTGGTCCATGTGTTTTTCCCAGATGGTGCCGGTCAGGAAGATCTGCAGGAATTCACCGAACTGGTCAATTCAGCCGGGGCAACCATTGTTGCCACGGTCACTGGCACGCGTGCAGCGCCTGAGCCGAAACTTTTTGTGGGGAGAGGCAAGGCAGAGGAGATTCTCGCCAGTGTAAAACAGCATAACGCCGAGTTGGTCATTTTCAATCACTCGCTCAGTCCGAGCCAGGAGAGAAACCTTGAAAGGCTGTTTTCCTGTCGGGTGGTCGCACGGACTGGGCTGATTCTGGATATCTTCGCACAACGTGCGCGCTCCTTTGAGGGCAAGCTGCAAGTTGAACTGGCGCAGTTGAAGCACCTGTCCACCCGACTGATTCGTGGCTGGACGCATCTGGAACGGCAAAAGGGCGGTATTGGTCTGCGTGGGCCGGGTGAAACCCAGCTGGAATCTGACCGGCGTATGCTGAATGCGCGCATCAAGGTGATTAACCACCGGCTGGAAAAGGTTGAGCGACAACGTAATCAGGGCCGGCGTGCACGGCAACGTGCCGACGTGCCGACCGTGGCACTGGTGGGTTACACTAATGCCGGCAAGTCAACACTGTTTAATGCGCTGACCGGTGCTGAAGCCTTTGTCGCCGATCAGTTGTTCGCGACCCTTGATCCGACGCTGCGACGTGTGGATGTGCAGGGTTTTGGTCCGCTGGTACTGGCAGATACTGTCGGGTTTATCCGGCACCTGCCGCATGATCTCGTCGCGGCATTCCGCGCGACCCTGGAAGAGACCTGCAAGGCGGACCTGCTGCTGCACGTAGTGGATGCACAGGATGTCCGGAAGCATGAACATATCGAACAGGTGAACGAGGTCTTACAGGAGATTGGCGCGGCAGATATCGTCCAGATTCGTGTGTATAACAAGATCGACCTCAGTGATGATGCACCACGCATTGAATATAGTAAAACCGGGCAGGTCGAGCGGGTGTGGGTGTCTGCGGTAACCGGCGCAGGCCTGGATTTGCTGGCAACGGCCCTGACAGAACATTTTCAGGGCTCCCAGGTGCATGGCTGGTTGCATATGCTGCCGGAGGCGGGAAGTGCACGTTCTTCCCTGTATACTATCGGGCAGGTGTTGTCTGAGCATGTGGATGAGCAGGGCAGCTGGTGGCTCGAAGTCTGCATGGCGCAGCGAAGTATTGATAAATTGATCCGTGATACGGACGGGTTCTGCGAGTTTCATACAGCAGATTCTGTTGATATTGTTGCGGACTCTGCGCAAGCTTCTTAAACTTGTGGGGTTAACAGAGGCGCATGTCATTGCTGGCACGCGCCTTTAATTTGATCTGAACTAGTGGTCTGAACTGGAGTATTTTTATGGCTTGGAATGAACCGGGTGGTGGCAACAAAGACCCCTGGGGCGGCAAGGGCAGTAATGACGGCCCGCCGGACCTTGATGAAATGGCACGCAAGATGCGTGAACAAATGAATAAATTCTTTGGTAGGCGCGGCGGCAAGAGTAGTGGTAGCGGCGGCATACCGATGAATTTTGGCCTGATTGCGGTAATCGCCGTACTGGCATGGGTGTTGTCCGGTATCTACATTGTGCAGCCGGCAGAACGCGGGGTGGTACTGCGACTCGGTGAGTACAACGCGACCACGGGACCGGGCCCTCACTGGTACATGCGTGGACTGGAAACCGTTGACAAGGTGGATGTCGATAATCTGCGCACGGTCAGTCACCGTGCCAAGATGTTGACCAAGGATGAAAACATTATTCAGGTCGAACTCGCCGTACAGTACCAGGTCAGGGATGCGATGGAGTACCTGTTCGAGGTGCGCGACCCGGATTACACCTTGCAGGAAGCCACCGAAAGTGCGCTGCGTGAGGTGGTCGGCAGTATGTCCATGGACAAGTTCCTCAGTGGTGGCCGCGGTGAGATTGTGCTGCAAACCAAGAACCTGACACAGGCTATCCTTGATAAATACAAGGCGGGTCTGATTCTTACCAGTGTGAACCTGCAGGATCCACAGCCACCGGAAGAGGTGCAGGGTGCTTTTGAAGATGCTATCAAGGCGCAGGAAGACGAGGTGCGTTACAAGAACCAGGCAGAAGCCTATGCGCTGGATATCCTGCCCAAGGCTCGGGGTGATGCAACCCGTAAGCGTGAGGCGGCCATTGCCTATCGTGACCAGATCGTTGCCAAGGCCGAGGGTGAATCCAGCCGCTTTGTGCAAACGTTGGTAGAATATGAAAAGGCACCCGCAATTACCCGCAAACGCATGTATCTGGACACCATGGAATATGTGCTGGCCAACACCAGCAAGGTGGTGATGGCGGTCAAGGACGGCAACAATCTTATGTACATTCCACTGGACAAGCTGATGGATAATAAGGGCGCGGGCAGGCCGCAAGCCAGGGAAGAGGAAGAGGTTAATGTGACACCGATGATGCCGAAAGGGGAGTCCGGCGGACGCAGCCCCTCCAGGGAAGGGGGGACACGCAGATGATGAAACTTATCATGGTGCTGGTGGCGGGTGCTATCCTGGTTGGGATGAGTTCACTGTTTATTGTTGATGAGCGACAGGTGGCTATCAAGTTCCGCCTGGGTGAAATTGTTGAATCAAGCTATGAGCCGGGCCTGCACTTCAAGGCACCCTGGCCCATCATGAATGTGCGCAAGTTTGACAAGCGTATACTCACGCTGGATACGCGACCGGAACGTTTTCTCACTGGTGAGAAGAAGAACGTGTCGGTCGACTTCTTTGTGAAGTGGCGCATCAAGGAGCCTGCCAGGTATTACACTTCCTTTATGGGTGACGAGCGCCAGGCTGGACTGCGTCTGTTGCAGATCATCAAGAATGGCCTGCAGCTGGAGTTTGACAAGCGTACCATCAAGCAGGTGGTTGCGGATGATCGTTCGGATATGATGGACAGTTTGACACTGAAAGGTAATGCAGAGGTTGAACCGTTCGGCATCGAGATAATCGATGTGCGCATCAAGCAGATTGAGCTACCGGAAGATGTCAGGAACTCTGTGTTCCAGCGCATGCGCGCAGAACGTGAACGGATTGCCAAGGAACACCGTGCACAGGGTCAGGAAACGGCCAAGGGTATCCAGGCGGTTGCTGAAAGGGATCGTACCGTTATTCTCGCCGAGGCGACCCGGGATTCTGAGATATTGCGTGGTGAAGGTGATGCGCGTGCCACGGAAATCTATGCGGAGGCCTACAGCAAGGACCAGGAATTCTACGAATTTTATCGCAGTATGACCGCCTATCGTGCGGCGCTTGCGAACCAGAGTGATGTACTCGTGCTGCAACCGGATAGCGAGTTCTTCAAGTATTTTGGCAGCAATGCAGGCCAGTAGCCGCAGCTAACTGTGAGTTGCTTTGAATGCAAAGACCCCGGGCGCAGGCCCGGGGTTTTTTACGGATGATGGGCATACTCTGGAACGATCTGCTTGCGGCCCTGGCGTTGGTGCTGGTGATCGAGGGCATGGTACCGTTTCTGAATCCGCAATCACTGCGCCGCATGCTGGAGACAGTGTCACAACTGGATGACAGGACGCTGCGGATAACAGGACTTGTCAGCATGCTATTTGGTGTTGTCATGTTATATGTAGTGAGGTAGTTCATGTCTGTGCAGATTGGCTGAAGAATGAAAGCCGACCTGTAGACACTTAAGAAATGATTGGATATGAGCAGTAAAGACCAGTGGTTGTTGCCTGACGGTATCGAAGAGGTGTTGCCACCGGAGGCGTGGCGGCTGGAGCGTGCGCGCCGGGAATTGCTGGATATGTTTGCAGGCCGCGGCTATGACCTCATATTGCCACCGCTCATAGAATACCTGGAATCGCTGTTGACCGGCACCGGCAATGACCTTGATTTACAGACATTCAAGGTAACCGACCAGCTGTCCGGGCGCATGTTGGGCCTGCGGGCGGACATGACGCCACAGGCGGCGCGCATTGATGCGCACCCGTTACGGCGTGATGCCCCCACACGACTCTGCTATATGGGATCGGTCTTGCATACCCGAAACGACGGTTTCGGTGGCTCGCGCAGTCCCCTGCAGGTCGGGGCAGAGTTGTTCGGCCATGCTGGCATCGAGAGTGATACAGAAATACTCGAGCTGGTGCTGGAAACCCTGAACCTGATGGAAATCCCGGATGTGCACATTGACCTGGGGCATGTGGGTATTTTCCGCGGCCTTGCCAGGGATGCCGGCCTGACGGCGGTGCAAGAGAACGATTTGTTTGAGGCGCTGCAGCGCAAGGCCATCCCCGAGATTGAGGAAATACTCGCGCTACAGGTTGTCGATAGTGGCCAGCGCAGGCGGCTTGCGGCGCTTGCACAATTGAACGGTGGCCCGGATGTGTTCGCACGTGCCCGTGAGCAGCTGGCTGGCTCCAGCGAGCCCGTTATGGCTGCGCTGGATAACCTGGATGCGATTGCAGGATTGCTCAAGCAGCGGGTCGGTAATGTGACTGTCAATTTTGATCTTGCCGAATTGCGTGGTTACAAATACCAGACCGGGATGGTGTTCGCTGTCTTCGTACCCGGCTGCGGCCAGGAAATTGCCCGCGGGGGGCGTTATGATGCCGTCGGCGAGGTGTTCGGGCGTGCACGTCCGGCGACCGGCTTCAGTACGGACCTCAAGATACTTATCAACCTGAGTCAGCGGGATTTTGGCGGGATCCAGGGGGCGATCCTTGCACCGGCGGAAGAAGATGCGGCACTGCGTGTGACGGTGAAAGAATTGCGCCGGACGGGTGAGCGTGTGGTGTGTGCATTACCCGGACAGGCTGGTGATGCAGCGACCATGGACTGTGACCGGCTGCTGGTGAACGAGAAGGGCGGCTGGGTTATCAAGCCGGCAGGCTAGATATTGGTTTTTAACTTTCTGGAACAGAGAGAAATCGAATGGGTAAAAATGTAGTTGTCATCGGCACGCAATGGGGTGACGAAGGCAAGGGTAAAGTCGTTGACCTGCTGACGGACAAGGCTGCAGCGGTAGTGCGTTTTCAGGGTGGCCATAATGCCGGTCATACGCTGGTGATTGATGGCGAGACCACCGTGTTGCACCTGATTCCGTCGGGCATTCTCAGGGACAATGTCCAGTGTCTCATCGGTAACGGTGTGGTGTTGTCACCCATGGCCCTGCTAGAGGAACTGGCGATGCTGGACAAGGCCGGTGTGCCGACGCGCGAACGTCTGCAGATTAGCGAGTCCTGTCCGTTAATCCTGCCCTACCATATAGCACTGGACCAGGCGCGCGAGCTGGCGCGTGGTAACAAGGCCATCGGCACGACCGGTCGTGGTATCGGACCGGCCTATGAAGACAAGGTTGCACGTCGCGGTCTGCGCCTCGGTGAACTGCTCGATCCGTCACACTTCACTGCACGGCTGCGCGAGGTGATGGAATACCATAACTTTGCCCTGCAACACTATTTCAAGGCCGAGCCGGTTGATTATAACAAGGTGTTGGACGAGGCGCTGGCGCAAGGTGAACAGATCGCACCGATGGTGGCGGATATCCCCGGACAGTTGCATCGACTGCGCAAGGCCGGCAAGAGTATTATGTTTGAAGGTGCGCAAGGTGCCTTGCTGGATATTGATCATGGCACCTACCCGTATGTAACTTCTTCCACGACCACGGCCGGAGGCGCTGCCAGTGGCAGTGGTGTGGGCCCCCGACATATTGACTATGTCCTTGGTATTGTCAAGGCTTATACCACACGTGTGGGTGCCGGGCCATTTCCGACGGAACTGTTTGATGATGTCGGTACCTATCTCGGGGAGAAGGGGCATGAGTTTGGTGCGACCACCGGACGCCAGCGTCGTTGTGGCTGGCTCGATGCCGTTGCACTGAATCGTTCACTGGCAATCAACAGTGTTACCGGCATATGTATTACCAAGCTTGACGTGCTTGACGGTCTGGAAACCATCAGGATTGCAGTTAACTACCGGTTTAACGGCGAAACGCTGGATACGCCGCCGGCGGGTGCAGACTTGATTGAACAATGTGAGCCTGAATATATAGAGATGCCAGGCTGGTCGGAATCAACTGTCGGTGCAAGCAGCTTCGAGGCGCTGCCGGCTGCTGCCAAGGCTTACCTGAACAAGATTGAGGCCCTGTGTGAAACGCCCATTGCCATCATTTCTACCGGACCGGACCGGGCTGAAACGATTATTCTGAAACACCCGTTCGATTAGTCGTGTAAGGGAGTTTTGACTCTTTATTGACACCCCCTCCGCAGGGGGCTAGATTGTTATAAAAGCAGACCAAAACATACGCTTTCCGGCAACTTGCATGTATGGCCGGGATAGCACAGCCGGTTTCCCTGATGATGCACCTTCTCCGTTCAAAACCCTGCAGGCAGTCCGTCAGGCTGCTGCTGACAGTCTGTGTGTCTTGCCTTTTCCTGGTCGTGGCCAGGGTCGCATCGCCAGCAGATGCGCAGAGTGACAGCCGTGAAAGGTTTGTCAAACTTGACAGTGAAATTCAGGCGATCAAGGAGGAGATTCTCGAAATCAACCGGGATATCCTGTTGATTGAGGAGTTGTCACAGTATCCGCACGGCCAGCAACTGATCGTACTGGTTTCGGTTGCAGATGACAGTCCTGTCAGTCCCGACATCATATCGTTGCAGCTGGACGGCCAAACGGTAAGCCGGCATACCTATACCGGCACTGAAGGTGCCGCCTTGCAAGAGGGTGGAGTACACCGGCTCTATACCGGCCGGCTTGGCGACGGCGAACATCGGCTTGCCGTCTCCGTAACCGGAAAGCAGGCGAAAGGTCGGGACTTTCAGCAGCAACAAAGTGTCACCATCACCAAGCGTCGGGGTCGCAAGTACCTGGAACTCCACCTGGGTCCGGGTGCAGACACCTCGGAACCCGGGCTGACCATACGCGAGTGGTCACAGTGATGCCGGTTCGATGGATTGAAGTTATGCGTGGTTTTGCCGGGGTGTTGCTGTGTGGGACGGTAAGCGTGCTATCGCCGGCAATTGCCCGGGATGACGAACGTTTGCAGGAACTGCTTTATGGGGAAGCCCTGTTCCTTTCACACCAGCAAGACTACCTGTCGGCCATCAGCCGGTTGCAAATGGCCGAAGAACAGGGCCTGTTATCGTCGTCGTCTGAAGATGCGCGGCTGTTGCTGGCAAGGATGAAACTCGCCTACGGTTTGCATGTCGAGGCCGGGTTCGATTTCCATGCGCTGCTCGGTAAGGATGTGCCGGAACCCGTCAGGAATCGCGCCTGGTATGAACTGGCAAGGACCTTTTCCCGCAAGGGTTACAACGAAGCTGCTGCGGAGGCACTGGAGCATGTGCAAGGTGACGTGCCTGCCGACATTGCGGGTGATTACCAGTTGCTGCATGCCACGGTACTGATGGCCCTGAACCGGAACCTTGAGGCTGCACAGGTACTGGAACCCTGGCAGGGCGCGCCCGAACTGGCAGCCTATGACTACTACAATCGTGGTATTGCGCTGGTGCGTGCGGGTGATCATCAGCAGGCTGTCACGGCACTTGCAAAGGCGGTTGACATGCCAGCAAAAGGGGAAGAACTGCTGGCACTCCGGGACAAGGCTTACCTGTCACTGGGTTATGCCTACGCCAGGGCAGAAGACTATAAACGGGCGCAGAAACAGCTAGAGGCGGTGCGGCCGCAAGGGCCGTTTTCGAACCGGGCCTTGCTCGCACTGGGCTGGATTGCACACAAACAGGGGCGCAGCGAATCAGCGCTGGTTCCGTGGATGGAATTGCGTGGCCGTTCGCCCACCGATCCGGCGGTACTGGAGACGCTCCTTGTTGTCCCTGCCGTATACCGTGAACTGGACGCGCTGCAAACGGCAACCCGGGATTACGAGGCGGCAATGGCTGCCTATACCAGTGAGTTAAAGCGCTTGCAGGATGCCAGGGACTCCGTGCAGACCGGTGATACGGTGTCGTTGCTGTTGCAAAATGAACGCGCTGCCGGGCAAGGCGCAGCGGGGCAGACCGCTTCGGGCAAGACAGTCTATTTCGGACCATTGCTGGCAAGCAGGGACTTCCAGGAAATGTTGCAGGGTCACGATGACCTGCAGATCATGCTGCAGAAAATTGACCGTGGGCTGGGTGACATAGACGTGCTGGAAAAGGCCGCTATACCGATGGTAGATGCCGGCAAGCGCAACGGCGATTCGTTATCTTCACCACCGGCCGGCCGGATACCTGCCGGAAAAAATAATGGTTACCACGCGTCGCAGCAACAGGGGCAGGGACGCAGTTGGCAGACCGGCGAACCACAGTGGCAGCAGCAGTGGGATGAACGGCAGGGGGAACCAGCAGATCTGCCGGCGCCGGGCATTCCGCAGTTGCCGGAGATTGAATTGCCGGCAGACCGGCAACTGGAGCCCTTGCCGGAATCTGATTTCACGGGCCTGCCGGATTCCGACTTCTCCGGTCTACCGCCGGAGTCTGAATACATCAAGGATCTGTCAGGTGCGGAGGATAACTGGCTGCCGGATTCCGAGATCGTGTGGTTGCCGGAAACCGGCAGGTTCCAAATGCCAAAAGGAGAAGAGGACTACGCCTATCCTGACAAGGTTCCACAGCAACGCACGCGCCCCGGAGATCAGTTTGCAACCCGGTTGAGCCGGCTGATTCCGGCACCAGAGGATGAGCCCGGCTTCAATGCCGGTGCAGTACCGGTCGGCGAGGCCTTGCGCGAACTGGCAGCGGCGCTCAACAGTGCCACTGAACGGATGGCACAGCTGGGGGAGTCATTCGATACGGTGGAGGGGGTCGCCGGACTGGATGAGCGCATTGCCGCATTGCGTGCCCGCATTCTCCGGTTGCGAACGCGCATAGCCAGTGCCATTGCGCTCTATGAAGCCTATACGCAGGCACTGGCGCTGGATGAACTGGATCGCCGCCAGCATTTACTGGAAGACCTGCTCGAACAGGCCAGCCTGGAACTTGCAAAGACCTATGACCAGACCAGTGATCGCTAGGGTATGTCGCAATCTGATACTGGCATGTGCCTGCCTGTTACTGGCTGCCTGTGCTGCCCGCCCCGGACTGAACGGAACTGACAGTCCATCTGCTCTCGCGACACCGGATCACCCAACAGACGCCCGGTCGGCAAGGATAAGCCGGGAGAAGGCGATTGTTGCCTATGGTGACTACCTGGCGAATTACCCGAACGGGTCCGAGCGCGACAGCATTACCCGCCGGCTTGCTGATCTGCTCGTTGAGCAGGCAGCGGACCTGCAACTGGCAGCGGCGACGGCGACAAGCCGCGCAGTAGCCACAGGGCAGGCGGCAGCTGCCCGACAAGCCTACGATGAAGCTGTCAGCCACTATGAATACCTGCTGAACAAGAGCCCGCACGGATCGGACAGGACTGACCTGCTGTATCAGCTGTCAAGGGCGTACGAAGAGAGTGGTGAGTCGCAGCAGGCCCTGACGGCTATTGATCGTTTGCTGGCACAGGAACCGGCGTCCAACATCAGACTTTATGCTGACACCCGTTTCCGGCGGGGTGAGTTATTGTTTGACGCGGGCGCCTACTTTGAAGCGGGTGAATCCTATCAGGCAGTGGTTGACCTGGGTGCGTCTGTGCCGGCTTATGAGCAGGCGCTCTACAAGCTTGGCTGGAGTTTGTTCAAGCAGGAACGTTACGCGGATGCACTGCGGATCCTGTTTGCTTTCCTTGACGACAAGCTATTACCGGGTATGACGCTCGCTGCGCAGCTGGCCGGGTTGTCTCCGGCTGATCGGGAGCAGGTGGCCGATGTGTTTCGTGTCATCAGTATGAGTTTTGCAGGTATGCAGGGCGTTGACTCGGTAGACGCGCACTTTAGACGCGCTGGTAATCGCAGTTACACCGGTCATGTCTACCTGGATCTCGCGGATTTTTATGTTGAACAGGAACAGGTAAACGAAGCGGCCAGGACCTGGCTGGCAATGGCGCAACGTGATCCCCTCGGTCCGGAGGCGCCACGTTTGACTGTCCGGGCTATCCGGCTTTACCAGCAAGCGGGTTTCCAGCAACGTGTGGTGGAAACGGAAA
>JASJGW010000029.1:0-16791 GCA_033791305.1 Gammaproteobacteria bacterium
GGTCTGGTGCCGCGACTGCAGGTGGACGCACGTGCCGATAATATTGATCTCGAAACGCTTACCCGGACATTTTCGGTCGGCAGGATTGAAGGTCGCCTTCATGGCCGGGTTGACGGGCTGGATATGGAATCGTGGCGACCGGTGGCCTTCGATGCCGAGTTTGCTACCCCTGAAAACGATACATCACGGCATCGCATCAGTCAGAAGGCCGTGGATAACATCTCCAGCATCGGCGGAGCCGGGGTGGGCGGTGCACTGTCACGCAGTTTTCTGCGCTTTTTTGAAGACTTTCCGTATAACCGCCTTGGCATCCGTTGTCGTCTGGAGAATGGCATTTGTGACATGGGTGGTGTTGCGCCGGCAGCAGATGGTTATTATCTTGTCAAGGGGCGGTTTATTCCACCACGGCTGGATGTGATTGGTTATGCCGATCGTGTTGACTGGGATACCCTGATTGCGCAGATTATGGCAGTTACCGGTCAACAGGACATGATCGTGGAGTAACGTCCGTGTTACCCTTTCACAGGTAACTATATTCCAGAAATTCATGGTAAAGAGAGGCCGAGTGATGAAAATATTTCGAATTCCTGTGGCAATGACCCTGCTGCTGTTTGTCGCAGCCTGCGTCACGATTAATGTTTATTTTCCCTCGGAAGCTGCCGCACAGGCGGCAGACCGCATTATTCAGGATGTTTACGGTGAACAGCCGGGCCAGACGGGTGCACCGGTCGAACCGCAATCACGGTTGCGCTACGAAGAGTTAAGGTCTTCAGGGCATGTCCTGCTGGACTGGTTTATCAGCCCGGTACACGCCGAGGCGGATATTTCCGTGAACACCCCGGCAATTCGGCAACTGCAAGACAGTATGGAGGAACGCCACAAGCAGCTGGCGCCTTACTATAAATCCGGTGCTGTCGGCATGACGCGTGATGGCGAGATTACGCTGCGTGATCAGAAGCTGGTGCCAATGCAGGACCGGAATTCTGTTAAGGGCCTTGTCTCAAAAGAGAACCGTGATCGCAGTGCCCTGTATAAGGAAATTGCCAAGGCCAACGGCCACCCGGAATGGGAAGCCGAGATTCGCAATACCTTTGCAAAACGCTGGGTCAGTAATGCACCTGCCGGCTGGTGGTACCAGAGCAAGCAGGGTGCCTGGAAGCAGAAATAGGCCTTGTACCCCTTCAATGAACATCTTTGTATTTGACATAGAGACAGTCCCCGACGTGGAGTCAGGCCGCCGTTTGTACGGTCTGGAAGACCTGGATGACGATAATGTTGGCAGGGTGATGTTCCATAAACGCGCTGCTGAAACTGGTGGCTCGGAATTCCTGCGCCACCACCTGCATCGCATCGTGGCCATCTCCGTGGTATTGCGTACCCCGGACAAATTCAAGGTGTGGTCATTGGGTGACCCTGAGTCACCGGAAGCGGAATTACTGCAACGCTTCTTTGATGGCATTGATCGCTTTACACCGACACTGGTGTCCTGGAACGGCTCCGGATTCGATCTGCCGGTCATCCATTACCGCAGCCTGTTGCATGGTATTGCTGCGCCGCGCTACTGGGATAACGGGACTGATGACAGGGACTTCAAGTGGAATAATTACCTGAGCCGTTTTCATGAACGGCATACCGATGTCATGGATGTGCTGGCAGGCTACCAGGCACGGGCAGTAGCGCGGCTGGACGAGATTGCGACCATGTTGGGTTTCCCGGGCAAGATGGGTATGGATGGCAGCAAGGTGTGGGACAATTTCCAGGCTGGAGATATCGAGGGTATCCGTAATTATTGCGAGACGGATGTGCTCAATACCTATCTCGTCTACCAGCGTTTTGGATTGATTCGTGGCCGCATCAATGCCGGTCAGTATGCGCTGTCGTGTGAGCAGGCGCGCACGGAACTGGAGAAAGAGAACAAGCCGCACCTGACCGAGTTTCTGGAAAACTGGCAGGGATAAGTTGTTGGGTAGCCCGGTCCAAAGTCTGACAGACCCCTGATACTGCTTCAACCTGATCAAGATAAATATTATTACTGCGGAAGTACACGCAAGAATGACGGTTTTAATAGCAATGTTTTCGTGTAATTCCGAGTGTTTCCGTGGCTATTAAATAAAGACGGGTACTCAGTATCATGAGCAAACGCATCCGTAAAAAACGCCTGCCGGAACCGGTCAGTCGTGTCACCATCGAATCGCTGGGGCATGATGGCCGTGGTGTCACGCACCTGGATGGCAAGGCGGTCTTTATCGACGGTGCCTTGCCGGGTGAGGTGGTCAGTTTTGAGTACCTGACTTCGCGCAGAAAATTTGATGAAGGTCGAGTCACCAGGGTAGTGGCGGCTTCGCCTGACCGCGTGGAACCAAAGTGTCCGCATTTCGGAATGTGTGGCGGCTGCAGCCTGCAACACATGGAACCCGGTGCGCAGATACAAGCCAAACAGCAGGTGTTACTCGATAATCTCAAACACATCGGCAAGGTGGTACCTGAATCGGTGCTGCCACCGCTTACGGGGCCGGTATGGGGTTACCGTACCAAGGGACGACTGGGTGTAAAGGATGTTATCAAAAAGGGCCGGGTACTGGTTGGCTTCCGTGAAAAGCGCAGTCCCTATGTCGCGGACCTGTCATGTTGCGAGGTTTTGCACCCGTCGGTTGGCGAGAAATTCCGGGCGCTGTCGGGGCTGATTGAACAGCTGGAAGCCCGGAAACGTATCCCACAAATTGAAGTTGCGGTAACCGAGACTGCGACCGCACTGGTGTTTCGGCATCTTGACCCACTGAGTGAAACAGACACTGAAAAACTGCAGCAGTTTGCCGTGGATCATCAGTTCCAGGTGTATCTGCAACCCGGCGGGCCGGATAGTGTGCAGCCACTCTGGCCGGAAAAATACAACTTGTCTTACCGTCTGCCGGCGCAGGATATCGAAATACAGTTCAGACCTGCCGATTTCACTCAGATCAATACCGCTATTAATGAGCAAATGATAGCGCGTGTACTGGATATGCTGGCGCTGGAGAAAGCAGACAGTGTACTGGACCTGTTTTGCGGGTTGGGAAATTTTACCTTGCCCATGGCGCGTCAGGCAGGGGCGGTGGTCGGCGTGGAAGGGGAAGCCGGGCTGGTAAACCGCGCACGTGAGAATGCATTACTGAACGGCATTGAGAATGCCTCATTCCATACGGCCAACCTTGCCGAAGACCATGCCGAGGCGTCGTGGGCGGGCGGCGGCTATAACAAGGTTTTACTGGACCCGCCACGCAGTGGTGCGGCCGAGGTGATGGATGTGCTGGGAAATATCGGGCCACAATGCATTGTTTATGTTTCCTGCCACCCCGGTTCACTGGCGCGGGATGCCGGTACACTGGTTAATGACAAGGGCTATCGGTTGCTGTCGGCCGGGGTGATGGACATGTTTCCCCATACCGCGCATGTGGAATCGATCGCCCTGTTTACCGCACAATAACCGGATCATGGCTGATGTGTATCAACTCACCGGTCTGCCGGGCTTTCTGACATCATGCCGATGAATGCCTGGTTACCGATACTCCCGGTATTCCTGCTGTTTGCAGCACAGTTGGCACAGGCCGACGAGTTGCCACCGCTGCCGGCTGATTATTGCCGCTGGGAAGCACGGGATTATTCCATTGAACAGCCCCTGTGCGGGCTGGAGGGCAATGCTATACAGGGCCGCGAGATTGTCATCGATACGCACGGGGGGAACTGTCTGGCCTGTCACCTAATGCCGATTCCGGAAGAAACCCTGCATGGTACGGTCGGGCCGCCGCTGGTCGGGCTTGCGTCCCGCATGAGTACGGCACAGATACGGTTGCATGTTGTCGATCAGCGCCAGTTCAACCCGACAACCATTATGCCGGGGTTTTACCGGGACCCGCGTCTCGACAACCGTGTTGCTGACGATTTCTACGGCAAGACCTTTCTGACTGCCCAGCAGCTTGAAGATGTTGTGGCCTATCTGGCGACGCTGCGATGATTACCGACAGGCTGACTTTACAGGCTGCGTTTATGCTGGCAACCGCCTTGCTGGCCGGTGCTGCAGCCGCCCTTGAGCCGCTCTCCGGCTATGTCTTCCTCTCACCCGAAACACAGGCCATGCAGGATGATGAGTTCGGGAATCCGGGCATAGTGGCCGTGGACAAGGGAGAGACCCTGTTTCGCGAGCACCGCGAACATGAAGAATTCGCCTGTGCCAGTTGTCACGGCGACAACGCTGAAAAACTGGACCTGAAAAAGATTGCGAGCTATCCGCGCTATGCTAGTAACCTGGGTGGGCTGGTTACCTTGCAGGACCAGATCAGCCAATGCTGGGAGATAAATCTGGACCGCTTTCCCCTGATGTATGACGCCCCGGAGCTGGTGACGCTGGAAACCTATGTGCGCAGCCGGGCCAGTGGCGAGTATGTTAATGTACAGACTGATGGACCGATGGAGGATCTGTTGCAACAGGGCGAAGCACTCTATCAGACCCGTCTTGGCCAGATTGGCATGGCCTGCCAGCACTGCCATGTGCAGCACCAGGGGCAGATGCTACGTGGTCAGCGGCTTACCCAGGGACAGGCGAACGGTTTTCCGGTCTACCGGCTGGCCAAGGGCGAGATCACCAGCCTGCATAAACGCCTGCGTCAGTGCTTTATCTCGTTCCGTGCCGAACCCTTTGACCCCGGCTCCGAGGAGTTCAAGTTGCTGGAGCTGTATTTGATGTCCCGGGGTAACGGGCTGAAGATCGAGACACCTGCCGTACGCTTCTAATTCATGGTTCTACTGCTGGTACCACGTTGTACGCAGCGCCTTGTAGACCCGATGTGGATACCAGTTCTTGCCAACGCTGCCATTGTAGCGGGCGAGGGCGCGGCGCATGTCACCCTTTTCGCGCTTGAGATAGATATTAAGAATGGTGCAACCAAAACGCAGGTTGGTGCTGATGTCGAACAGGTTATCATCCGGACGGCCAATCTCTTCCAGCCAGAAGGGCATGATCTGCATCAGGCCACGGGCGCCGACGCTGGAGATCGCGAAATGATCAAAATTGCTTTCGACGTTGATCAGTGCGAGGACCAGTTCCGGTTCAAGCCCGGACCGGCGAGCCTCGTAGTGAACCTGCTTGAGTATCATCAGGCGCTCTTCCGGGTCCTTTACACGGCCTTGCAGGCGATGGGACATGTCTGTCAGCCAGACTTCGGCATCAAAGCGGTCCGTGAAGCTTTCGCTGGAGTTGATTGCTTCAAAGAGTGCGGTCCGCATGTCTGTATCCGGCCGTTCCTGGGTGGCAGACCAGGCGGGGATGGCACACAACCAGTACTGGCTGCCCAGTATGATGGCTGCCGACAAGGTTCTGATAGTGCGTGGTATGGCCATGTTCATACCTGTTGTATCGGCTCAGTCAGAAGCCAGTTTAGCCTTCAGGAATGTGATGATCTTACTGCGCGGGATGTCCTGATTATTATCATCCTGACGCGCCTTGTATTCCAGCATGTCCTTGTCAAGATTCTTCTCGCCAACAACAATTCTATGTGGAATGCCGATCAGTTCCATGTCAGAGAACATTACGCCTGGTCGTATCGGACGGTCATCAAGGAGGACTTCGATGCCAGCTGTCTGCAATTCCCCGTAGAGCGCGTCTGTTGCTGCACGAACCCGCTGCGATTTCCTCATATTCATGGGTAGCAGGGCGACCTGGAAAGGTGCAATCGAAGCGGGCCAGATCATGCCCTTGTCATCATTGTTTTGCTCGATTGCAGCCGCGACAATGCGGGTTATACCGATGCCGTAGCATCCCATTACCAAAGTTTCCTCCTTGCCCTGTTCGTTCAATACAGTGGCTCCCATCGTCTCGCTGTACTTTGATCCGAGCTGGAAGATGTGTCCGACTTCAATGCCGCGGGCAATGGACAGAGTGCCTTTTCCATCCGGGCTTGTATCACCATTTACGATATTGCGCAGGTCGGCGCAGTCCGGTACCGGCAGATCACGTTCCCAGTTCACCCCGGTGAAGTGTTTGCCATCTTCATTGGCCCCGCAAACAAAGTCACTGAGGTGTGCTGCGGCATGATCAACAATGACCGGTATGGAAAGGCCTGACGGTCCTAGTGAACCTGCGGCACAACCGGTGGCACTGCGAATCTGTTCGTCTGATGCGAATTGCAAAGGTGCTGCGACGGTGGGGAGTTTTTCTGCCTTGACGGTGTTTAGTTCATGGTCACCACGCAGTACCAGTGCAACGACCGCGGTCTCTGACCCCTGTACCAGCAAGGTCTTTACGCAATGATCCGGTGTGATATTCAGATATTTACATACGTCCTCGATGCTGTGTTGCCCGGGTGTCTCTACGGTTGTCATGACGGTATCCGGTGCCGGTCTTTCCCCCACAGGTACGACGGCTTCCGCACGTTCAATGTTGGCAGCGTAGACGCCGCTTGATGAGAATGCGATGGCGTCTTCCCCGGAATCGGCCAGCACATGAAATTCATGGGAGACGCTGCCGCCAATTGCGCCACTGTCGGCCTGCACCGGCCGGAACTCAAGACCCAGCCGGGTAAAAATACGGCTGTAGGTGTCATACATTACCTGGTAGGTCTGGTCCAGCGATGCCTGGTCAATATGAAAGGAATAGGCATCCTTCATGATGAATTCACGTGCTCGCATGATGCCGAAGCGTGGGCGGATTTCGTCACGAAACTTTGTCTGAATCTGGTAGTAACTGACCGGCAGTTGCTTGTAGCTGCGGATTTCACGGCGGGCGATGTCGGTGATGACTTCCTCGTGTGTCGGTCCCAGGCAGAACTCGCGCTGGTGACGGTCAGTGAAGCGCAGCAGCTCGGGGCCATACTGCTCCCAGCGGCCGGATTCCACCCAGAGTTCCGCTGGCTGTACTGCCGGCATCAGTAATTCCAGGGCGCCAGCCCGGTCCATTTCTTCGCGTACAATCGCTTCAACCTTGCGTAGTACCCGCAGGCCCAGTGGTAACCAGCTGTACAGACCTGCCGCATGTTTGCGCAGCATGCCGGCGCGCATCATGAGCTGGTGGCTGACGATTTCCGTATCAGCCGGGGTTTCTTTCAAGGTCGAGAGCGGGAACTGGGACAGGCGCATGGTGTTATCAGCGTTTCGTATGAACGGGAGCAGATTGTAGCGGGTTGTGCTGTTGCATACTATTTAACGAACACAGGGGGCGTCAAATTCTGTGTATACATACCATCCTGTTCTATTATTTCTTCGGGGTTAGTTGCGGCGGGACGGGCAGGATATTCTCATCAGACCGATGCTCCAGACGATCATATTCAACCCCCTCGGGTGGCAGCGTGTCGGTGATCTGCCATTCCCCCCGTTCGTTACGCCATTTGTAGGCCGTTGTCGTGCTGGACTGGCCCAGGCTGGAAGTTCGGTTCAGCAGCTGTGATTTCAGCTCAGGATCAAGGTAGATATACACACCGGCTGCTAACAGCAGAAAGACCAGCAACCAGATGAAACGCATCAAAATGTACCGCTATTCCAGCCCCACATCTTGCGCGGTGCATCCGAGAACTCAATGTATATACGCTCTGGATCAATTCCAGCCGCGCTTGCTACAAGTTCACACAGAGTTCTTGATGCGTCAGCAGTGACAGATTCCGGGAGTCCGATACTCTTGAGTTCAAGAAAGGCCAGCGGAGCATCAGTCCCGGCGAAGGTCATGGCCGGGTTGTTTTCAACGGATGTCATGACGTAGCGTTCCGGCTTGCCAAGCTGATTCGCCACCAGGGCGGAGGCCTTGCTTGCCAGTGCTTTTGCGTCCTCCTCGGGGAGTATCCGGTTTATCTGGATTTTCAGGAAGGGCATGGCTTGCCTTCAGGGCTTGCAGAATTCATCGATGTGGTCTTTTGCCTCGTTAATACGCTGCTGCCGTTCCTCTTCACTGAGGCGTATGACCTCGCCGTCGGGTGTCAGGTAACGCTTTCTGCCCCCTTCCTGCAGCTTGGCGAGGTTGTTTCGTGAAGCGATACAGTTTCTTTCGTAGGCCTCATCGATCTCCTTGCGCAGGTTTTCCTCCTTCGAGGCCTCTTCCTGCCTGGAACGGGTCTCATCCATGGCGTCAACCTCATTCTGCAGTGCCTCGTTTATCTTGTCCGGGTCATCTGCTGGTGGCGGTGCACCTTGAATTTTCTCGGTTTTAATCCCTCCTGAGGGTGGGACCTGGGTATATTGGACCTCGCCGTCCGCGTTAGTCCATTTATACATTTCCCCCCAGGCCGGGGGCTGCAGCAATGCTGCCGAGACACACAGGCCGGCTGCCAGCAGCAGTTTGAGCCTTACAGCAGGGGTGTTGGAGTTTTTCATTAGGGTCGGTTCCATATCAGAAATCTGCACTAATAGTATGGTTGTTTTATCCGCAGAACAAGTCACCACGTCACATTATGTGGATGAGCGTACCGTGAGCCCGCATTCCTCACGGGATTGACGAACCTTCGCTCGATTATCCCTCTATCTCGTGAGGAATGCGGGTTGATCACCCATTCGGACAACAATGGGCTATTCCCTTGACCTTCACTATGATTATCAGTACTTTCCTATGCTTTGAAGTTGCGAGTGCAGTGCCCGTTGAACGGGCTTTTTTTACGCAGCCGGGAAGTAGCGTAATTATATCAGGAGTAGGAATCGGTGGAATTGACAGGCGCGGATATATTTGTGCGCTCATTACATGAAGAGGGTGTCGAATACATCTTTGGCTACCCTGGTGGCGCGGTGCTGCATATATATGACGCACTCTACAGGCAAGAAGATGTCCAGCATATCCTGGTGCGTCATGAACAGGCGGCTACCCATGCGGCTGATGGTTATGCACGCTCGACCGGCCGACCCGGTGTGGTCATTGTGACATCCGGCCCGGGGGCCACCAATGCGGTCACTGGTATTGCTACGGCGTATATGGATTCCATTCCCATGGTGGTGTTTACCGGCCAGGTTCCGACTCATTTGATTGGCAATGATGCCTTCCAGGAGGCGGATAATATCGGTATTACCCGGCCCTGTGTGAAGCACAACTTCCTGGTGAAGGATGTCACCAAGCTTGCAGAGACCATCAAGAAGGCTTTTTATGTGGCGACGACGGGGCGTCCGGGCCCGGTGGTTGTTGATATGCCCAAGGATATTACTGCTGAAAAAGCTGAATTCAGTTATCCCGACAGCGTCAGTATGCGTTCGTATAATCCGGTGCATATCGGCCATGTGGGCCAGATCAAGCGGGCAGTACGGCTGATGCAGGGTGCCAAACGTCCGATACTCTATACTGGTGGAGGCGTGATTCTGGGTGGTGCATCCGGTTCACTGACCGAACTGGCCCGGCGCATGAATTTTCCGGTGACCAATACGCTGATGGGGCTGGGTGCCTATCCTGCGACCGATCCCCTGTTTGTTGGCATGCTGGGCATGCATGGTACCTATGAAGCCAATATGGCAATGCATCATTGTGATGTGCTGGTTGCCGTCGGGGCACGATTCGATGACCGTGTGACTGGCCATATCGAGAAGTTTTGTCCCCATGCGAAAATCATCCATATTGACATCGACCCGGCAAGTATTTCCAAGAACGTGAAGGTGGATGTACCAATTGTTGGCTGTGTTGGTAACGTGTTGCAGGCGATGCTCGATGAAATCAGGAGCAATGATGTACAGTCGGATGCGGCGGCACTCAGGGACTGGTGGCAGCAGATAGACGAATGGAGATCAAAGGACTGTCTGAAGTACGATCATAACAGTGAGTTTATTAAGCCGCAGTACGTACTGGAGACACTCTACAGGCTGACTGAGGGTGATGCCTTTGTTACCTCTGATGTCGGTCAGCATCAAATGTGGGCGGCACAGTTTTACAAGTTCGACAAACCACGGCGCTGGATCAACTCGGGCGGGCTTGGCACCATGGGTTTTGGCCTGCCTGCAGCCATGGGTGTACAACTGGCGCATCCGGATGCAACGGTGGCCTGTGTAACCGGCGAGGGCAGTATCCAGATGTGTATCCAGGAGCTGTCAACCTGCACACAATATTCCCTGCCCATTAAGATTATCAACCTGAATAACGGCTATCTGGGCATGGTGCGCCAGTGGCAGGAATTCTTCTACCAGAAGCGTTACGCCATGTCCTACATGGAATCCTTGCCGGATTTCGTGAAGCTTGCTGAAAGCTATGGCCATGTAGGTATGCAGATCACACGGCCGGGTGATGTTGAGGGTGCGCTGATTGAAATGCTGAAACTGAAAGACAGACTGGTCTTCATGGATTTTCTGACTGACAAGGAAGAGAATGTGTATCCGATGATTCCGGCAGGTGGCGGCCAGAACGAGATGATCCTGGTTTAACATGCGGCATATAATTTCTATATTAATGGAGAACGAGGCGGGTGCCCTGTCTCGGGTTGCCGGACTGTTTTCTGCGCGCGGTTATAACATTGAATCGTTGACGGTTGCGCCGACTGAAGATCCTTCCCTGTCACGTATGACACTGGTTACGCGTGGGACGGAAGAGATCATCGAGCAGATCACCAAGCAACTCAACAAGCTGGTTGATGTCGTCAGGCTGATGGATATGACAGAGGGCCCGCACATCGAGCGCGAGATGATGCTGGTCAAGGTTCAGGCCCAGGGTGAACGGCGTAATGAACTCAAACGACTTTCTGATATTTTTCGTGGGCGTATCATCGATGTGACGGATGAAACCTATACGATCGAACTGACAGGTGCCGGTGACAAGCTGGATGCTTTCCTGCAGGCCCTGGACAAGGGCGTGATCGTAGAAGTGGTCCGTTCCGGGGTTTCCGGTATTGCACGTGGTGACCGTTCACTTAAGTTTTGAAATATTTTTATTAACACGACGTTTGATGAAAAGACGTCAACGACAGGCAATATGGCAGGTGCAGAACATGAATATTTACTACGATAAAGACGCGGATATTTCCATTATTCAAGGCCGGAAGGTGACCATTATCGGTTACGGTTCACAGGGCCATGCCCACGCGAACAATCTCAAAGAGTCTGGCGTGGATGTAACTGTGGGCCTGCGTCCCGGTTCTGTCTCCGAAGCCAAGGCGAAGAAGTCAGGGCTGACCGTCAAGCCCATTGATGCAGCGATTGATGGTGCAGATGTGGTGATGGTGCTGGCGCCGGATGAGCACCAGGCGAAACTCTACCGTGATAGTATCGCGCCAAACATCAAGCAGGGTGCGGCACTGGCTTTTGCACACGGGTTTAATATTCATTACGAGCAGATTGAGCCGCGAGCGGACCTGGATGTCATTATGATTGCGCCGAAAGGGCCGGGTCACCTGGTGCGCTCGACTTACACCGATGGTGCCGGTGTACCCAGCCTGATTGCTGTTTTTCAGGATGCCAGTGGCCGTTCCAAGGATATTGCATTGTCATATGCTTCTGCCAATGGCGGTGGCCGTGCCGGTGTGATTGAGACGACCTTTAAGGAAGAAACCGAGACCGACCTGTTCGGCGAACAGGCCGTGCTGTGTGGTGGTGCAACGTCGCTGGTACAGGCCGGTTTCGAAACGCTGGTGGAAGCAGGCTATGCGCCGGAGATGGCGTATTTTGAGTGTTTGCACGAGCTGAAACTGATTGTCGATCTGATGTATGAAGGCGGTATCGCAAACATGCGGTACTCCATTTCAAATACAGCCGAGTACGGTGACCTGACCCGTGGACCCCGTATAGTTACGGACGAAACCAAGCAGGAGATGCGGCGCATCCTTGATGAAATCCAGAATGGTGAATTTGCACGCGAGTTTATTCTGGAGAACCAGGCGGGTGCTGCAACGCTGAAGGCGAAACGCCGTATCGGGAGAGAGCATCCGATCGAAATAGTGGGTGCCCGGTTGCGCGGCATGATGTCCTGGATTAACGAGGGCAAAATTGTCGACAAGAGCGTTAACTGAGGACGTCTCTGTCCTGACAGGCAGCTGCTGCCGGATGAAACCGTGAGTTGCTACCCATGATCGCTCGTGAAGGGCTGGCGCCACTGCTCGCGGCAATATTGGCGGCGGTGATGGTGCTGCATTTTATGGGGCCGCTGCCGTCACTGGCTTTCTGGGTGCTCGTGCTGCTGGTGCTGATCCTGTTCAGGGACCCGGAACGTGATATACCATCGCGGCCACTGGCGGTTGTGAGCCCGGCTGATGGCAAGGTTATATCCATCAGTGCCGGGCATGATCCGTACTTGCTGCGGCAGAGCATCCGGGTGACCGTGCAAATGCATCCCTATAGCGTTTTTACCACGCGCAGTCCCGTCGAGGGGAAGGTACTGGAACCGCCGAATTACCCTGATGATGTCAGCAAACCCCACGGTGTCTGGCTGCAGACAGATGAGGGTGATGATATTGTGATGGTCATGACCCGGGGGCGGCTGAATACCGAACCACGTTGCTATATTCGCTTCGGTGAACGTATAGGTCAGGGAAAGCGCTGTGGTTTTGTACATATGGGTGGTCGTGTCGATATTTATTTGCCTGAGAACGTTCGTGTGGTCGCCGCCGCGGGTGATGAGGTACATAGTGGCACTGATCCCCTCGCTATCCTGGTACATGCCTGAGTAATGGATGCTGACAGCAAACAACCGCGATCACGCCGTGGCATTTATCTGCTGCCGAACATGGTTACAACTGCCGGTCTGTTTTCCGGCTTTTATTCAATCGTGGCAGCGATGAACGGGCGTTTTGAAGCGGCGGCTATCGCTATCTTTATCGCCATGGTGATGGACGGCCTTGATGGCCGCGTGGCGCGGCTGACGAATACCCAGAGTGATTTCGGGGTCCAGTACGACAGCCTGTCAGACATGGTTTGTTTCGGGCTTGCACCGGCGCTGGTTGTATATGAATGGTCATTGCGTTACATGGTCAGTGTCGGGTGGGCGAAACTCGGGTGGTTGGCAGCTTTCATTTATGCCGCCAGTGCCGCATTGCGGCTGGCGCGTTTTAATGCACAGGTGGCCACGGCGGAAAAAAGCTACTTCAGGGGGCTGCCCAGTCCGTCGGCAGCCGGCGTACTGGCCGGTCTGGTCTGGGCCGCAACGGACTTTGGTCTGGAAGGCGAGACGCTGGTCTATCTTGCTTTTGTGTTGACTGTTTCGATGGGGCTGCTGATGGTCAGTAATATTCGCTACTACAGTTTCAAGGAATTTGGTTTTAAGAACCGGGTCTCCTTTGTCGCCATCCTGATTGTGGTACTGGTATATGCCTTTGCATCCATCGATCCGCCCAAGGTTCTGTTTATCGGCTTTCTGGTGTATTCCATTTTCGGCATAATCTACACCCTGGTGGGAATCCGGAACCGGAGAAAGGCAAGAAAACGGGGCGAATAGGCCGAGTGGGGTTGGCAATCAGGCAACTTTATACTAGTCTCTAGTCATGATCTGTTCTGGAAAAATAATCAATGTTTCACATCAGGCCCCTGTGACAGCAGACCTGCTCCTGCTTTTGCCCTTCCTGCGACTGCTGCCTGCGGGCAGATAATCCCTATACCTGGCGAGGTAAAACGCACTACTTAAAGAATATTTCCTGATCCAGCGACTGACCTGTAGCAGGTTTGTTATGCTGGATACAACCGGCAAGGGATGAGCGACCGCGTCTGTGAGCCCGGCCTCGGTCCCTGATGGAGTCGAATGATGAGTAATCATGACAAGTTAACGATCTTTGATACCACGTTACGCGACGGTGAGCAGAGTCCCGGGGCCTCCATGACCCGTGATGAGAAGGTGCGTATCGCCAGGGCGCTGGAACGCATGCGCGTAGATGTCATCGAGGCCGGTTTTCCGATTGCCAGCCCGGGTGATTTTGAAGCGGTGCATGCAGTAGCACGTGCAGTAACCGGCAGCACTATATGTGGTCTGGCCAGGGCGCTGGACAAGGATATCGACCGTGCAGGCGAGGCATTGAAGCCGGCTACTTCGGCGCGGATCCACACCTTCATCGCGACCTCGCCGATTCACATGAAGATGAAGCTCCGCATGGAACCCGAGCAAGTGATCGAACAGGCTGTTCGAGCGGTGAAACGGGCGCGGCGATATACCGACAATGTCGAGTTTTCCCCGGAAGACGCCGGACGTTCGGAAACAGATTTTCTTTGTCGGGTACTGGAGGCGGTCATAGCTGCCGGTGCAACCACGGTTAATATACCAGATACTGTGGGTTATAACCTGCCGCATCAGTTTGGTGAATTAGTCCGTACCCTGATCGAGCGTGTACCGAATTCAGACAAGGCGGTGTTCTCGGTTCATTGCCACAATGATCTTGGTCTGGCTGTCGGTAATTCGTTGTCAGCTGTGCTTAATGGTGCACGCCAGGTCGAATGCACGATTAATGGACTGGGCGAGCGTGCCGGTAATGCCTCGTTGGAGGAGGTGGTGATGTCCGTACGAACCCGCCAGGATGTCTTCCCCTGCGAAACCGGCCTGGATACCACCCAGATCATGACCTGTTCTCGCCTGGTTTCGAGCATCACCGGCTTTGCCGTGCAGCCGAACAAGGCGATTGTCGGGGCGAATGCCTTTGCGCATGAATCAGGTATCCACCAGGACGGTGTTCTCAAGAGCCGTGAGACGTATGAAATCATGCGTGCCCAGGATGTCGGCTGGGCTGCAAACCGGATTGTGCTGGGCAAGCATTCCGGCCGCAATGCCTTTCGTACGCGCCTGAAAGATCTGGGAATCGAATTCGAGGCTGAAGAAGAACTCAATGATGCCTTTGCACGCTTCAAGGACCTCGCTGACAAGAAGCATGAAATCTTTGACGAGGATTTGCAGGCGCTGGTTACAGAGTCAGGGCTGGAAGCAGAGAATGACTGGCTCAAGCTGGTGTCCATGAAGGTTTGCTCTGAAACCGGGGAGACGCCGCACGCTGACATGGTCCTGTGGGTAAATGGTGAAGAAAAACAGATATCCTGTTCCGGAAGTGGTCAGGTGGATGCAGCTTTCAAGGCGATTGAGACGCTGGTCAACAGCGGTACCGAACTGGAACTTTATTCTGTCAGTAATATTACCAGCGGGACAGATTCCCAGGGTGAAGTCACCGTGCGACTCAAGTTAAATGGCCGTATTGTAAACGGGCAGGGTGCAGATACTGACATTGTTATTGCCTCCGCCAGGGCCTATATCAATGCTATTAACAGGATTATTCAGCCTGATGAACGTGCACATCCGCAGCTGGGTGATGTCTGAGCAGGGTGCGTACATGACTCACAATCTGCAGTATGAATATCTGAAGGCGATGGGTGTGCAGCGATGGATTGCGCGTGACAAGGGTGAAGCAGATAAAGGCGAGTGTTTGCCGGGGCAGGCAAACGCTGGGGTTGAGCCGGTTGCGCAGGGTTGGTTGGCACTGGAATCTCAGGTCTCAAGCTGTAAAAAATGCCAGTTGCATGAGAGTCGTACTCAAACGGTGTTTGGTACGGGTAACCGGGATGCTGACTGGCTGATTATCGGAGAGGCACCGGGGGCAGAGGAAGACCGGCTGGGAGAACCGTTTGTTGGCCGTGCCGGGGAACTGCTTACCGCAATGCTATTCGCGGCCGGCTTTCAGCGTGCTGATGTATATATAGCCAATATTCTGAAGTGCCGGCCGCCGTCTAATCGTGATCCTTCACCGGATGAGGTGGCGTGTTGCCATGCCTATTTACGGCAGCAGATTGCCTTGATACAACCACAGGTGATTCTTGCAGTTGGCCGTATTGCAGCCCATAACCTGTTGCAGACATCCAGCCAGCTGGGTCAATTGCGAGGGGAAGTGCATCACTACGGGGATACAAATATTCCTGTCATTGTGACGTACCACCCAGCCTACCTGTTGCGTTCCCCGTTGGAAAAGCGCAAAGTCTGGAGAGACCTGCAATTTGCGAAAGCTGTCTATAAACAGCGGCTTGCTGTACAGGACTGAGTCTGTTCATTTGCTATGAGTGCCATTTTAAAAGAACCCGCTCTTGATTTCAGACCGATGCAGGAAGGTGATCTGCCGGAGATTATCGAAATCGAACGGCAGAGTTATCCGCATCCCTGGACGCAGATAATCTTCGGCGATTGCCTGCATGCCGGCTACAGCGGCTGGGTGTGTGGAAGAAGTGGTATGATTGAGGCCTATGGCATGCTCACTGCGGCTGCCGGTGAAGCCCACTTGCTCAATATCTGTGTGCGGAAGGAATCCCGCCAGCAGGGTATTGGCAGGAAAATGCTCGGGCATTTGGTGGCAATCGCCCGGCGGCACGACACTGATATAATCTTTCTGGAAGTCCGTCCATCAAATGTCGCGGCACGCGCCCTTTACGAAGATGAGGGTTTTAATGAGTTGGGCAATCGGCGGGACTATTACCCGGCAGGTGATGGTCGCGAGGATGCGCTGATTCTTGCGCGAACTCTCTAGGTAACAAGCAGTTTTTGCGGATTCCTGAGGACGTTTTGCCTGTCATCAGGTAGAATACGCGCCTTTCAGGTTCCTTGAATTTCCCGTAAGTCATGAGCAGTTCTGAACAAGAGGCAGTGCGCCGCCGCACCTTTGCTATTATTTCCCACCCGGATGCGGGCAAGACCACGTTGACCGAGAAGTTGCTGTTGTACGGTGGAGCAATACAGCTGGCCGGTACGGTGAAAGGCCGCAAGGCCGCGCGTCATGCGACATCCGACTGGATGGAGCTGGAAAAACAACGTGGTATTTCAGTCACGTCTTCTGTGATGCAGTTTCCATACGCTGATGTCATCGTAAACCTGCTGGACACACCGGGCCATGAAGATTTTTCGGAAGATACCTATCGGACATTGAC
>JASJGW010000030.1:0-11851 GCA_033791305.1 Gammaproteobacteria bacterium
TACCACGCCGTTGACGCTGATAATATTGACATGCACCTGGCTGTAGAGCTCCTTGTCTTCGGTGACCTTGAGCCGGACCTTCAGTTCTATACCTTCGTCATCAATGTAAGCGCCGAGGGTGCGACGGTCGTGCGCTGCGTTTGCGCCGGTTGCCGCGCCGGTAACGACAACGGCGGCACAGCCGCCCAGCAGGGTAGTGACGAGAGTGATGGCGAGCAGGGTTCTGAAAAAATGCATGTGGTTATTTCTCCTGTGAAGCAATGTGTTGATCGATCAGGTCACAAAGACAATGTATTGTCAGCAAGTGTACTTCCTGTATGCGTGCGGTGGAATTCACCGGGACGCAAATTTCCACGTCTGAGCCTGATAACAGTCCTTTTAGTTTGCCGCCATCACGGCCAGAGAGGGCAACGACCCCCATGTCACGTGTTTGCGCGGCTTCTACGGCGCTGACGACGTTACCGGAGTTGCCGCTGGTCGAGATGGCGAGCAGTACATCCCCGGCATTGCCCAGCGCCAGCACCTGTTTGGAAAATACCTTGTTGTAGTCATAGTCGTTGGCAATGGATGTGAGGGTCGAGGAGTCCGTTGTCAATGCGACCGCGGGCAGGCCGGGACGTTCCATTTCAAAGCGGTTCAGCATTTCCGAGGAGAAGTGCTGCGCATCACCGGCCGAGCCACCATTGCCACAGCTCAGGATTTTGCTGCCCTGGTCCAGGGTCTGCGTTAGATGCCCGGCCGCCCGGGCAATAACGGGGGCCAGCGGCTCCAGTGACTGCTGCTTTGTCTGGATGCTGTCAGTAAAGCGCTGTTTGACACGCGTGATCTGGTCCCCGATATCCACTGGTTACTCCGAAGCGATGAAGGCATTTTGTATCCACTCAATGTTGTTTGACGATCCACTGATGGATATCACGTCAAAGCGGCAGGGTTGCCTGGCCGTGTCCGGGTGTGCCTGCAAAAAATGCCGGGCACACGCAATGAGTTTTGACTGTTTTCGCCAGTCGACACTTTCTGCAGCAGATCCGAAGCCGGGTTGCTGCCGATAACGTACCTCAACAAACACCAGGCTGTCAGTGTCCTGCAGTATCAGGTCAATTTCTCCACCCTTGCTGCGATAGTTCCGATGCAGGAGCTGTAAGCCGCGTGCCTGCAGGTAACGGCAGGCACGGTTTTCGGCATCCTTACCGCGGGCGAGGGTATCCATGATCAGCGGTTTCCACAGGAATGACCGTTGTTTGTTCGGGTAACTCGTTTGCAATCGTCGGTTCCAGTAACACCGGCAAGCCATTGCTGAATTTTGCACAGCGCAGGGTACGGCTGATATGCCCCTGGCTATCCAGTGACAGGTTGCCGGTCACACCGTGGTAGGCACCGAACATCTTGCTACTCAGGTAGGGTGTCAGCCGATAGGCATCGATACCCAGTGCATAGAGCCGCCCGTAGCGACTTGCGTTGGTCGGCCAGGAAGCGTTAATGGTGCGATGCAGATGCTCCCAGTTGCCGCCGCTTTCAAGTGTCCACGGCATGTCACAGAAGATGATGCCGTTCATATCCGCGTCCTTGTCGGCATCCGGGGTACCACTGTATACCTTTGATGTGGTGTACACGGGCAGTGAGGACGCCCGGTAGAATCTCAGTTGCGGACGTATCAGGCGCGCCTGTCTGGATGAAGCAATCAGGAATACAAAGTCAACATCCTGGCGGCGCCGGGGTTCAAATTCGAGTTGTCTGCCCAGGTGACGTGTCAATTGCTGCTGCCGGGCCTTGCTGCTGTCGAGGTTTAGTACGCTGCTGATGATTTTGCCGTGATCTGTTTTGGTAGTGTCATAGCGTTCTGCCTCCAGGGTTACACCACCCAGCAGCTGCCACTCGGCAGCGAAGGCCGCATAGACGCGTTTACCCCATTCCGTGTTCGGGAGCAGGGCAATGGTGCGGGTAAAGCCTTCACGCCATGCAAGGCGGGCCACTTCACGCGCTTCGTCTTCAGGTGCAAGGCCAAACTGGTACAGGGACGGGTTGAACGGGGTCGGGTCTTCGATCTGGTTGAGCGCCAGTACTGGCACGGCAAGCTGCGGCTGGCTGGCCAAAGCCTGCACGGCCTCCTTGCGCAGCGGACCGATAACAAACCCGGCGCCATCTGCAATGGCCAGTTGATAGGCGGCTACGGCATCCCCGGGAGTTGTCCCACTGTCATAAATCTGTAGTTCCGGCTTGTGGCTTGAGGCCGGCGTGTCATAGTAGGCGGCGAGTACACCGTCACGGATTGCCCTGGCGGCATTGGCCAGTTTGCCATTGAGCGGCAACAGCAGGGCCAGGTGCTCGGGTGGCTGGCCGGCCACACGCAAACTCTCCAGTAATTTTGGTATGAAGGCAGCACTCGCAGGGTGATGGGGGTAACGCTGTTGCCAATGGGGTATGACTTCCGTCAGGGCATCCGGTTGTTGCAGATACAGGCGTGTCAATTCCACCAGCTCCATCCAGCCGCTCAGCGGGTCGGGTGGTACGCCCGTGCGCAGTGCCTGCAGTTCTGTATCAGTGAGCCGGTTCAGTGCCTCCCAGATGGCGAACTCATTCTCCAGCTGCAATTCCGGATCAATGAGTAACGGGTCGAGCAGTACACGTTCCCGTGCACTGAGATAAAACTGGGATTCCTGCAGGTAGGCCTCGGCCCGCAAGCGGCGGTAGTCTGCAACATAGGGGCCACTGGACGGTACTGCGCCCAGCAGGGTCAGGGCCTGACCGGGACGTTGTTCAACGACGGCAATGGCTGCCCTGTTCACCACGTAATGCTGTTTTACCTCGCCGCTGAGCCGTGCGGCCGGTACTTCATCAAGCAAGCGGTTGGCGCCGGCATAATCCTCCCCACGGATCAGGCTGGCAGCTGCCTGCAGCTTGAGTGCCTGTGGCGCTGTCCCGGAAGCCTGTGCAGCAGCGTCCAGATACAGTTGCGCAGCACCCTGGTAGTTGCCGCTGGCTTCCAGTGTCCGGGCCCGTTGCTGTAACCGGCTGTCAGCGGATGAACCGGGTCGGACACCACTGCTGCAGCCGGCTATCAGGGCTATCAGCAGAGCGGCGGTCACCATCTTGCACAGGATTGTCGGGAATCTGTTCACGGGGCAGGGACTGTTTGTTGTTTCTGCAGAAGCATCAGTAAAAGTGCCGAAGACTCTACTGAAAACCAGATACCACGTCTACCCTTTATATGCTTGCCAGCCATCAATCAGACGTGGAATTTGCTAGGATGTTGCAGCATGAACAATTTGCATCAGAATAGCGGGGTGTTGTATGTGGTCGCAACGCCAATCGGCAACCTGCAGGATATATCCGCACGCGCACTGGAGGTATTGCAATCAGTCGCGCTGATTGCAGCGGAAGATACCCGCCGCAGCAGAAAGCTGCTGGCCCATTATGGCATCGGTACGCCGCTGCTTGCTGTGCATGAACACAATGAACGGGAGATAACGGGAAAGTTGCTCCGGCAGCTGGCTGGCGGTGAGGATATTGCACTGGTTTCCGATGCCGGTACGCCCTTGATCAGCGACCCCGGTTTTTACCTTGTCCGTGCGGCACGTCAGGAAAATCTGCAGGTGGTCCCGGTGCCGGGTCCAGCGGCGGTGATTGCAGCGCTCTCGGTGGCTGGCTTGCCCTCGGACCGGTTTATGTTTGAGGGTTTCCTGCCCTCGAAGCAGGCGGCCCGGCAGCTACGGCTGCAGTCTCTGGCGACGGCTACCGCAACCCTGGTATTTTACGAATCCAGCCATCGTATTTGCGACAGCCTGCGTGACATGGCTGATTGTCTGGGCGGGGCGCGTGCGGCAACCGTGGCCCGCGAGCTGACCAAGACCTTCGAGACGATCATGCATGACACGCTGAACGGGCTGGTTGACCGGGTCGGGGCTGATGCTGATCAGCAGAAGGGTGAATTTGTGGTGCTGGTGCAGGGTGCACCGGCACGTGAGCGCACGGCGATTGACGAGACAATCGTGCAAATGCTTGAGGTGTTGTTATCAGAATTGCCGCTGAAACAGGCCGCCGGGCTGGCGGCAAGGATTACTGGTCTGTCGAAGAATGCATTGTATGAACAGGGCCTGAAAATCAAAGCATCACGATAACATCCTGCGTACAAAATCGATTTATCAACCTTGTTCGCGGACGCGGTCTGCTCCTACACGGTATGTTGCTGCAATGCCCAGCTGACGTGTTCACGCACCAGTGCCGCGGGATGCGCCTGCCGGGTCTGCAACGCGGTGATAACGGCCGGCGTTGTCGGGGCATTGCCCAGACCCACTGCGATATTACGCAGCCAGCATTCATAACCAATGCGGTGGATGGCGCTGCCCCGGGTGTTTGCTTCAAATTCACTTTCCTGCCATGCAAACAGTCGTACCAGCTCGCTGGTGTCCAGTTCGTGCCGGGTATTAAAGTCGGTTTCACTACTGGGGCCGGAAAAACGGTTCCAGGGGCAGACCAGCTGGCAATCATCACAGCCATAGACCCGGTTGCCGATCAGCGGACGCAGCTGTTCCGGGATGGCACCGCGTAATTCGATGGTCAGGTAGGAAATGCACAGGCGGGCATCCAGTTTGTAGGGCGCGATGATCGCGCCAGTCGGGCAGGCATCGATACAGGCATGGCAGTCGCCACAGTGTTTGTCGGCCGGGCTGTCGGTCACCAGGGGCAGATTGGTATACAGCTCGCCGATAAAGAACCAGGAGCCTGCCTGCTCGTTTATCAGGTTGGTGTGCTTGCCGATCCAGCCAAGACCGGCCTTCTGTGCCAGCGCCTTTTCCAGTACCGGTGCGCTGTCGGTAAAGGCGCGGTAACCAAACGGCCCGGTGAGGGACTCTATGCGGGTTGCCAGTTGTTGCAGACGTTTGCGTATAACCTTGTGATAGTCGCGGCCCAGTGCATAGCGTGACAGGTAGGCCAGTGCGGGGTCCTGCAAGACATCGCTCGCGGCCTGCGCATCACCCGGCCAGTAATCTATACGTGCCGAGATGACACGGACCGTGCCGGGAACCAGCTCGGCAGGTCGGCTGCGACGGGTACCATGGCGTTCCATGTAATCCATGCTGCCGTGGTGACCGGCTGCCAGCCATTGCAGCAGCCAGGCCTCATCGTCATCCAGCTGTGTGTCGGTAATGCCAAGCTGCTGGAATCCGAGTTCCTGACCCCATTGTTTGATCTGACGGCTCAGGGCGACGTAATCAAGGTCCGGATCGGGTGGTGGAGGTGTCGTGTTCATTGCTACTGGATTTTCGAGTGTGCTTCACGGTATGTTGACGGCAGGAACTACGGGATGCGCCATACGCATGCCGTACACGCTACGTTATTCCGGACGCGCCATGCAAGCACACAACCAGGGATTAACCCCCGTTTTATTGTACACCACCGCCCAGGTGCGTGAACTTGACCGGCTTGCCATTGAGGAGGCGGGTATTCCTGGCTATACCCTGATGTCCCGTGCGGGTGAGGTTTGCTGGGAGGCCTTGCGGGCGCGCTGGCCACAAGCGCGTTCCCTGCTGGTCCTGTGTGGTACCGGTAATAATGGCGGTGACGGCTTTATCGTTGCTCGCCTGGCACTGGCTGAAAACTGGCCTGTGCAGGTATTGCAGTTGGGAGCATCAGAGCGGCTGCAGGGTGATGCCCTGACAGCGCATGCCGACTTCGTAGCAGCGGGCGGACAGGTCTCCCCGTTTACGGTGGCTGCCAGCCTGGACATGGATATCATTATAGATGCCATGCTGGGTACCGGGGTTGACCGGCCGTTGGCGGGTGACTGGCAGCTTGCCGTTGAACGGGTGAACCAGTCTGCACGGCCGGTGCTGGCCGTCGATCTTCCCACCGGTCTGCATGCTGACACCGGTGCCGTGTCAGGTGCGACTATTAACGCTGACATGACAGTTACCTTCATAGGCCGCAAGGCCGGTTTGTATACCGGGGTTGGACCTGACTACGCCGGTGAAACACGGTTTGCTGACCTGGATGTGCCCGGGACTGTTTATCAGCAGGTGTCACCGGCCGCTCAACTGGTCAGGCAAGCGGCACTTGGACCACTGGCGGGTCCGCGCGTGCGCACCGCGCACAAGGGGCAGCACGGTCAGGTACTGGTTATCGGCGGCGGCGAGGGCATGGCGGGTGCCGCGCGCCTGGCGGGCGAGGGGGCGCTGCGCAGCGGCGCCGGCCTGGTCAGTCTCGCAACACACCCGGGCCATGCCGCATTTGTCGGGGCATCCTGCCCGGAGCTGATCTGTCATGCGGTGGCGACGGCACAGCAACTGCGGCGTCTGATCCAGTCGGCAAGTGTGCTGCTGGTGGGGCCCGGGCTGGGCCGTTCCAGTTGGGCGCAGACCCTGCTGGCCGCGGTGCTGGAGGCATCGCAACCGCTGGTCATCGATGCTGATGCACTGAATTTGCTGGCGAGCACACCGGCAAGGCGTACTAATCAGGTGTTGACACCGCATCCGGGTGAGGCCGCGCGCCTGCTGCACCAGGACACCGCTGCGATCCAGCGCGATCGCTTCGCGGCGGCACAGGCGATTACACTGCAATATGGAGGTACCACGGTATTGAAGGGCGCGGGGTCGGTGATTCATGCTGATGATAAACTAACGGCAGTCTGTGGGGCAGGCAATCCCGGCATGGCCACCGCCGGTATGGGGGATGTGCTGGCCGGCGTGATTGCTGCGTTGATTGCACAGGGAATGGACACACACACTGCCGCCGTGGCCGGTGTCTGTGCACATGCCTGTGCGGGTGATGCAGCGGCGGTGCAGGGTGAGCGGGGCATGCTGGCGCGTGATGTGGTTGCCGAGCTGCGTGGTGTGTTGAACGGTCCCCTGAACAACCCCCTCAACAATCCAGGTCATTCTGTATGAAACAGGTGCTGGCTGATGCGCAGGCGACAGCATCGCTGGGTGAACGACTGGCGCCTGCAATCACACCGGGGATTATATATTTACAGGGTGACCTGGGTGCCGGGAAGACCACCCTGGCCCGCGGTTTACTGCGTGGCCTTGGCTACACCGGCAAGGTCAGAAGTCCGACCTATACACTAATCGAGCCCTATGCACTTGAACCCTGCCGAGTCTATCACCTGGACCTGTACCGGCTTGCTGATGCCGAAGAGCTGGAATGGCTGGGACTGCGTGACATGCTGGCAGATGCTGCCCTGTTGCTGGTGGAATGGCCGGAGCGAGGCAGTGGCTACCTGCCGGCAGCCGATCTTACTATCGACCTTGATTTTTCAGGGGACGGCCGTGTGGCCAGTCTGGTGGCCGCCACACCTGCCGGGCAGCACTGGCTGGATCAGTTGGCGGATAACGGCTCAATGCGCTGAAAATGCCTGTGATTGCCAAGTTCTCGACAGCTGCACAGCTATTACCTCTATCCCGAAGAGTTTAAACACTATTTCTTGCAATTACCCTGGTGTTATGGATAGAATCCCCCAATACGGCAAGGGGATAATTACAGGAGCGCGGCGTCAGGTGAACAGACTGATAACAGGGGGGTGTCTCTGGCTGGCAGTGCAGGGCCTTGCACTGGCCGGGACGGTAGATTTCAAGAATGTTCGATTGTGGGCAGCACCGGACCATACCCGGGTCGTTTTTGACACCAGTGGCGCGGTTACTCACCATGTCTTTTCCCTGCAGAATCCCGATCGTCTGGTGATTGATGTGCCGGCCGCACAGGCGTCAAAGGCGCTGCAGACAGGCAGCAACGCAGGTGGCCTGGTCAAGGGTGTCCGTACGGCAAGGAATAAGGACAACAGACTGCGTATCGTGCTTGATCTCAAGCAGTCCGCCAAACCACGTACCTTCAGTCTGAAACCGAACGGGCAATACGGCCATCGCCTGGTAATTGATCTTTATGAAGCCGGCGAGACCAAAAGTACTGGCAAAGATGCTGGCGAGAAGAAGGTCGTCAAGAAGACTGTTGTGAACAAGCCGGCTTCATTGCGCGACCTGGTTATTGCGATTGATGCCGGACATGGAGGGGATGATCCGGGAGCCATCGGACGTCGCGGTACCCGCGAAAAGACAGTGGTACTGGCCATTGCACGTGAACTGGCGGCACTCATCCGGAAAGAACCCGGCATGCGTCCGGTTATGATTCGCGAAGGTGATTACTATGTTGGTCTGCGCCAGCGTATCAACAAGGCGCGCAAGCAGAACGCGGACCTGTTTATATCGATCCATGCCGACGGTTTCCGAAACCAGCGCGCCAGTGGCTCATCCGTATTTGTACTCTCACGCCGCGGTGCCTCGTCTGAAATGGGTCGCTGGCTGGAAGCCAAGGAAAATTCTGCGGACCTTGCCGGCGGTGTTCGCCTCGATGACAAGGACGACCTGCTTGCCGAGGTGTTGCTGGATCTGTCACAGTCCGCGACCATTGAGGCCAGCCATGAGGTGGCCAGTAATATGCTTGGCGGGCTGAAGCGGCTGGGCAAGATGCACAAGGCCAGCGTGCAACGGGCCGGATTTGTGGTACTAAAATCACCAGATATCCCGTCAATCCTGATAGAGACAGCCTTTATTTCCAACCCGCAGGAAGAAAACAAGCTGCGTGACAAGCGCCACCAGAAGAAGCTGGCACAGGCCATGCTAAGCGGCATCCGGGACTATTTCGGCAATAACCCGCCGCCGGGAACACATATGGCCGCCCGGAAATACAAGGTCAAGTCGGGTGATACGCTGAGTGAGATTGCCGCCGTACACCAGGTCAGCCTGTCCAGTCTGCGTGGCTATAACAGCCTCAAGTCCGACCGCCTGCGGGTCGGGGAAACCCTGCGTATCCCACCCGTCCGGGGCAGTTAACCCGGTAGCTATCTCGATGGGTATGTTGCGTCGCTCCTTTACTCATCCTGCGGGCTGCCACTGATTGCGCGAAGGGCAAAGTGCAGCGTAGCCATCAATTCGGGGTTTTCAGCCCAGCGCTTAACTTTTAACTGCAAAACGGTATTATGAGCGGCCAGTCCTACTGCCTGCTTCTGATCCATGTCTATCCAGGTTCTGCCCACACAACTTGTTAACCAGATTGCCGCCGGTGAGGTCATTGAACGCCCGGCATCTGTCGTCAAGGAACTGCTTGAGAACAGTCTTGATGCCGGTGCGCACAATATCGAAGTGGATATAGAGCAGGGCGGCAAGCAACGGATCCGGGTTCGGGATGATGGTGTCGGTATCCAGCAGCATGAATTGTCACTGGCCCTGTCGAGGTATGCGACCAGCAAGATTTCCTCGCTGACAGACCTTGAGCACGTCAATAGCCTGGGTTTTCGCGGTGAGGCGCTGCCCAGTATTGCATCGGTATCCCGGTTGCAGCTGAGTTCGCGAACGTCTGCCGAGGCATCCGGATGGTGCGTGCAGGGTGACGGTTCCGATCAGCAACAGGCAGCAGCGCCGGTTGCGCATATGCCGGGGACCACCATCGATGTGAAAGACCTGTTTTTTAATACCCCGGCACGCCGCAAATTTCTGCGTGCTGAAACCACCGAGTTCAAGCACATTCAGAATGTGGTGCGACGCCTTGCGCTGAGTTGTTTTCCGGTGTCCCTCAAGCTGCAGCATAACCAGCGTCCTGTGTTGCACCTGCCGGCAGCCGTTAATCGCGAACAGCAGGAGCGGCGGGTTGCTGATCTTTGTGGCAAGGCATTCATGGAGCAGGCCATTTACGTCGAACATGCGGCTGCCGGCCTGTCCCTGCACGGCTGGGTGGCCTTGCCGACGTTTTCACGCAGTCAGGCTGATTTACAGTTTTTTTACGTGAATAACCGTATGGTGCGCGACAAGCTGGTCACGCATGCGATTCGTCAGGCCTACCAGGATGTCCTGTTCCATGGGCGGCACCCGGCCTATGTCCTGTTTCTGGAGCTTGATCCAACGACGGTGGATGTCAATGCACACCCGACCAAGTACGAGGTCCGCTTCCGTGACAGCCGCCTGGTACATGATTATCTTTTCAGGACCCTGCATGAAACACTGGCACAGGTGCGTCCCGCAAGTGACCAGCCGGTGCCGCAGCCGGTACGGCCGATTGATGCGTTGCAGGTGACGACAGCGCCTGTTGCCAGGCCATTCCAGTCAGGTATGAGTCTGGGTGTGCAGGAGCAAATGAGCCGCTATGCGGCACTGCATCCGCAAACAGCCACACCGGCTGTCATGCCTGTAGATGCATCGGCACAGCCTGGCGAGACAGGTGATGATTTTCCGCTTGGCTTCGCGCTGGCACAGTTGCACGGCGTGTTTATCCTTGCCCAGAACCGTGCAGGCCTGGTGCTGGTTGATATGCATGCAGCGCATGAACGCATTACCTATGAAGGTCTGAAAGCTGCACGGGATGGTGAGGGCATCCGTTCACAACCCTTGTTGGTCCCCGTCAGCCTTGATGTCAGTGAACGCGAAGCGGATGTCTGTGAGGAACAGCAGGACTGGTTTACAGCGCTTGGGTTTGAAACTGGCCGCATGGGCAGGGAACAACTCGTGGTCCGGCAGATACCCGCCTTGCTGGCAGATTCGGATGTGGCTGCGCTGGTGCGCGATGTATTGTCAGACCTGCTGGAACACGGTAGCAGCCAGCGCATACAGGATGCTGTCAATGATCTGCTCTCGACCATGGCGTGCCACGGGTCGATACGTGCCAACCGCCGTCTGACGATCGATGAAATGAACGCCCTGCTGCGGGAAATGGAAAGGACCGAGCGCGGCGGCCAGTGTAATCACGGCCGTCCGACCTGGGTGCAGATAAACCTCGAGGAGCTGAACAAGCTGTTCCTGCGGGGGAGGTGATGATGCCACAAAATTCAGCCATGGCCATAGAAACTCCCGTCGGGTGATGGCTGTGCAAGGAAAATGATCGCGCCATTACCGCCTGCCATCTTCCTGATGGGGCCAACAGCATCCGGTAAAACGGCACTTGCTGTTGAGCTGGCAAGACGCTTCCCCCTTGAAATTATCAGTGTCGATTCTGCGCTGGTGTATCGTGGCATGAATATTGGCACGGCCAAGCCGGATGCCGACTTGCTGGAACGGGCACCGCATCGACTGATTGATATACGTGATCCGGCAGAGGCCTATTCAGCGGCCGAATTTCGTGCTGATGCGCTGGCCGCGATGGCTGATATCACTGCGCAGGGGCATATTCCGCTACTGGTTGGTGGTACCTTCCTGTATTTTCGGGCGCTGGAGGCGGGGCTGTCCGACATGCCGGCGGCCGATCCGGTGGTACGAGCCCGACTGGAGGCCGAGGCTGAGCAGGTAGGCTGGGAGGGGATGCATGCTCGCCTCGCGGCGATTGACTCGAAAGCGGCACAACGTATCCATGCCAACGATCCACAACGCATTCAGCGTGCGCTGGAGGTTTATGCGCTCAGTGGCCGGCCAATCAGTGAATTTTATAGGCAGAAACAGACGGATACGTTGCCATACCGCATACTAAAGCTGGGTCTGATACCCGCTGACCGGGCGGTCCTGCATGCACAGATTGAACAGCGATTTGAGCAAATGTTGGCAGCCGGTCTGATTGATGAGGTCAGGGCCCTGTTTTTCCGCGGTGACCTGACGGCCGAACTTCCGGCCATGCGGGCGGTCGGTTACCGGCAGGTATGGGCCTTTTTGGCGGGTAAGTACGGCTATGATGAGATGGTTGAACAGGCTATAGTTGCCACCCGCCAGTACGCCAAGCGTCAGTTGACCTGGCTGCGCAGTGAAACCGGTCTGGAAACCTGGCCTGCAGGACATCCGCAGACGCTGGAAGGTACCCGGAAACGGCTGGAAAATTGGCTGACAATAAAATTAAGTATGTGATTGTGCTAAAATTTTAGTACTATCACCGGAGATCCTGGTGGCGG
>JASJGW010000031.1:0-3538 GCA_033791305.1 Gammaproteobacteria bacterium
GCCGGAGATTCATTTGGACTCGGAATGACTGCCTGGCCAATGATGTCTGGCATGTCCCCCTGGTCCGGGATGACTGGCGTGCCCGGGATGAACCCGGTCACCGGTTTTGGTGGCATGCCCGGGATGTCCCCCTGGTCCGGGATGACTGGCGTGCCCGGGATGTCCCCCTGGTCCGGGGTGCCGGGAATGAACACGTGGTCAGCCCCGATGAACAACAATCCCTGGGCGAATCCCTTCATGAATGCCTATCCATCCAATGCAAATAACCCTTATAGAAACCCTGGCTATGGTGGGCATCAACCACCACAGGTTTCGTTGCTGGATGGCAGGTGGTATGGCACTGCCGGGGAGATTCTTGAAATCAGGGGTAACCGGTTTCGTCTTAAGGATGGACAGTCAGGCATAAACGGAGCCATTCGCATTAAAAATAATATAGCATCCCTGTACAGCCCGCAGACCGGCACTATTTCGGAATATACCTTTATACGGAACCAGTCCGAATTGCTGCTGCAGGATGCAACAGGTCAGGTGCTCAGCTTTAGCCGGCAACGGTTTGGAGGGATCACACATACATTCTAGTCGACCACTGATGTCTATATTCACATTGATGCGCAGGCCGGGTAAAGCGCAGCGCAGCCGTCAGAGAATACAACATGAATCGAGATGGCTGGCTATTGATGCTGCTTCAATAGCTGTTTAGAATAGTCTAACTGCCGTTAGGGTGGCGACAGCCTGTAACCCTGCATACATCAGAAGATCTCAATATATAAACCTTTTTCCCCAAGGAGAAGTAGCCAGTGGCCCGTTTCTTATTCATCCTGATCTGCGTGAGTTTTTCCGCCTCGGCAAGTGTTTCCCAGTCAACCACCAGCAATCCGGAATATCGACAGTGGATTGAATCAATGCAAACCAGGGAGCGCGGCCCTTTCAAGGAACTGCGCTGGTTTTGCAATGACGGCACCATCCTCCCGCCCAGGGCCTATGCCTGTGTCAAACACGATGGCGGTTATCAGCACGGTGCATGGAGTGAGCAGACGCAGACACTGCGAGACAATGGCTACAAGATTGCCAACCTGCTGGCAGGTTATGACCCGGAAGTACAGCTTGCCCGGCCCGATTTCCTTGATGACTACAATCAGCTGCTGATTGAAAAATACCTTGTTGCTGCTGATGATGGCTGGATTCTACGGCGTGCCCTGTTCTACCGCGGTGCGATACAGGAAGAAGACGAACGTGAAGGTGGCCGAAAATTGCTGCTGGCCCTGAGTGCCCAGCCGGAGTGGATCGGCTTGCGCTATCCGGCCCTGCGTACCGGTGCCATATTGGTCAGTCACGGCCAGGACACGGCCTCGGTTCAGAAAGTCAGGCAGGTATCAGCAGCCTTGGCTGAACAGGACCGCGGCTTTAATGATCTTCGCGGGAAAATCCATGGCACACCGGATGCCGGTGATGCACAGCGGGTACGTGATTACGCAGCGGCTGTAGACGACCCGGCGATGAAAGAAAAATACGAAGATCTTGCTGCCGAGATTGATCTGGTCTATCAGGCGGTACCACTACCACAGAAACTGGAGGAAACTGCCGGGGTGTTCACTGCCGGCGTATGGCTGCAGAAGATATTGCGGAGTGCGGCAGCAGACCTGGAGAAAGATCCTGCTGCCAGTAACCGTTATCAGGTGACTGCACGCTTGCTGGCGGATCTGCGTGAGGCCCTGCCACGCATCAACAGTGCATCGGCACGCCTGCGGATAATTGACCTGAGTCTGGATATTGAAACAGAAAACTTCAGTGCCAGCGCAGAACTCCGTGAGCAGCTGCCAAAGGCCACCCGGCACCAGCACGTTGTCTGGTTAAAGGCCGCTGTTAATGCTGCCTATGGCACCGGTGCAATTAATCCTCGCGGTCGGAAGGAGCTGCAAAAGTCACTTGCCGGGATGGAAGCGAAAAGTGTTTCGCTCACCGAGTACATGGAAATACTGGGCTATCTTGCACGTGTCCCCGGCTGGGGTACCCAGGGCCTGCGCTACCAGTTTTATGGTTCCATGCAAAAACTGGCAGAGATCGAGCCGCAGGCACTGCTCTTTATCCAGGACCAGTTGCGTGGCAGCCCCCTGCTGTTTTACTCACAGGTTCTTGATGACTTGCTGCAGGATGCCAATCGCCTCGCGGGTGTAGAGTACAAGCTCTTTGGCAAGCAAATCGGTGTTGGTTTTCGTGCACTTAATCCGGGATTGGCACGGGGGGTGCTGCATGCCCGGCCTGATTTCGAGAATATTGCTGACTTTGAGCCACACGGTATTTACCTGCTGCCGGAAACTGTTTCCGAACTGCCGCCGGTTGCCGGCATTATGACGGCAGGAGAAGGTAACCCGCTGTCACATGTACAGCTGCTTGCACGCAATCTCGGTATTCCCAATGTCGGCGTCGATGAGCAACTGCTTTCCTCCATTCAGAAACATGATGGTGAAAAGATTGTCATGGCCGTCAGTCCGTCGGGACTGGTAGAACTCTCACCTGATGGTCCGAAATGGGACGCTATATTCGGTGAGGACAACAAGAACAAGGGTGCCGAGATCAATCCTGATCTGGAGAAACTGGACCTGACGGTGCAATCCTTCCTGCTTCTCGATGACCTGCGCGCGGCGGATTCAGGCAGGACCGTCGGCCCCAAGGCGGCCAAGCTCGGTGAGTTGCGCCACCATTATCCCGGGGCCGTTGCTGAGGGTGTGGCGATTCCATTTGGCGTCTTCAAGGCAAGCGTGCTCGACAAGCCTTACAAGAGCAGCGGCAAAACCGTATTCGAGTGGATGGTTGGGGAATATGACCATATCCATCAAATGCCGGCGGACTCTGCCGAGCGGCGTACATACACTAACCGCTTCAGAGATGAACTCTACAACCTGATTGCGAATGCCAAACTGGACAGTAATTTCCGCAAACAGTTACGGGAAACCATGGCCAGGGCTTTTGGTCCCGGTGACAATTATGGTGTCTTTGTTCGTTCCGACACCAATGTAGAAGATCTCGCCGGATTTACCGGTGCCGGACTGAATTTAACACTACCGAACGTGGTGGGTGTTGACAATGTGATCGATGCCATTCCAAAGGTATGGGCCTCGCCCTTCACGGCACGTGCCTTTGCCTGGCGCCAGTCACATATGGCACAGCCGGAGCACGTCTATCCGGCCGTATTGCTGCTACGTTCAGTTTCAAATGACAAGTCCGGTGTAATGGTGACACAGGACATTGATACCGGTGACACCGCCATTCTGTCGGTCGCAGTTAACGAAGGTGTGGGGGGTGCGGTTGATGGCCAGTCGGCTGAGTCCGTACGCATCGATACCCGTGATGGTTCAGTCCGCGTACTGGCAATGGCCACGGCACCCTGGCGCCGTAACCCGAATTCTGCCGGTGGCGTCGACAAACTGCCTGCCAGCGGCAGCGATACCGTGCTACAGCCGGATGAAATAAAGGAACTCATTATCTTTGTAAAAGAGTTGCCCGAGAAATTTCCGCCCATCACCGATGATGCAGGCAA
>JASJGW010000032.1:0-5844 GCA_033791305.1 Gammaproteobacteria bacterium
GAGCCTGGGGTGTGGGTTCGAGAATTAGCTGTGCCATATAGTTCCTCCGCCAGGATACTGAATAGTTAGTCGACCATCCGCCTACCGGGCTTGAGGCCGATACCATATGTAGCGCTTACTACATTTACCATATAGAACAGCAGAATGTCACTTAAGTGCCCCAGGCCGGCCCGTATTGCGCCGTTATGGGGAAATTATCAGCACTGCACGCTATACTGTCAGGCTTGCAAACCGCATCCACCACCACATAAAACACGCTGTGTCAGACACACCAAAAACATTTCAGGACCTGATTCTTGCGCTGCAGAACTACTGGGGCCGGCAGGGCTGCGCCTTGTTACAGCCCTACGATATGGAAGTGGGTGCCGGCACCTTTCACCCGGCAACCTTCCTGCGCGCCATTGGTCCGGAGCCCTGGCGGGCCGCCTATGTACAGCCATCACGACGCCCTACCGACGGACGCTATGGTGAAAACCCGAACCGCCTGCAGCACTATTACCAGTTCCAGGTCGTGCTGAAACCGTCGCCACTGGAGATCCAGGAGCGCTACCTGGATTCCCTGCGCAAACTCGGTATCGACCCGCTCGTGCACGACATCCGCTTTGTCGAGGACAACTGGGAATCACCGACGCTGGGCGCCTGGGGGCTGGGCTGGGAGGTGTGGCTAAACGGCATGGAAGTCTCGCAGTTTACCTATTTCCAGCAGGTTGGCGGCCTGGAATGCCGACCCGTGAGCGGTGAAATAACCTATGGGCTGGAACGCATCGCCATGTACCTGCAGGAGGTCGAGAGTGTATTTGATCTGGTCTGGACGAACGGGCCTGACGGTCCGATTACCTATGGTGACGTCTACCATCAGAATGAAGTGGAGATGTCTACCTATAACTTCGAACATGCCGATGTCAAATCACTGCTCGGCTGGTTCGATACCTGCGAGCGCGAGAGCAACCGCCTGATCAAGGCTGGTCTGCCATTACCTGCTTACGAAATGGTGCTTAAGGCCTCGCATACCTTTAACCTGCTGGATGCACGGAACGCCATTTCCGTCACCGAGCGGCAGCGTTATATCCTGCGGGTTCGCACCTTGTCACGACAGGTTGCAGAAACCTATTATGACGCCCGCGAACAGCTGGGCTTCCCGATGCTGACTAACAACGGTGAGACATCATGAGGGCGCCCCGGGATTTGCTGGTCGAGATCGGTACGGAAGAATTACCGCCAAAGGCCTTGCGACATATGCGTGATGCGTTACGAACCTCGCTCGACACACTACTGACTGAAAACCACCTGATACACGGTGACAGTCACGCCTATGCTACGCCGCGCCGCCTTGCCGTGCTGGTGAAGGATGTCCCTGTGGCACAATCCGACCGCGAAATCACAAAACGCGGTCCTGCCCTGCAGGCAGCCTTTGATACCGACGGCAACCCGACCAAACCGGCGGAAGGCTTTGCGCGTTCCTGCGGCGTGGCGGTTACCGATCTGGAACAACTGGAAACCGACAAGGGTAGCTGGCTGGTTTTTAATTCCACGGCCACTGGCAAGGCGGCCACGGAGATCATTCCCGGGCTGCTTGCAAAGGCCCTCAAGACGCTGCCCATGCCAAAGCGCATGCGCTGGGGCAACTCGGACATCGAATTCGTACGGCCAGTACACTGGGTCGTCCTGCTGTTTGGCAGCGAGACTGTCAAGACAGAAGTTCTCGGCATAGACAGCAACCGTTATACCCGCGGACACCGCTTTCACCACAATGAAAACATTGCCATCAATGTACCGGCAGCCTATGCGGAGACCCTGCAACAAACCGGCCGGGTGATAGTGGACATGGACCAGCGCCGCGAGTCCATCCACACTCAGGTCACCGCAGCCGGTGTGGCACTGGGTGGTCACGCACACATTGATCTCGCATTGCTCGATGAGGTGACTGCTCTGGTGGAATGGCCGGTTGCAATTACCGGCAGCTTTGACAAGCGTTTTCTGGAAGTACCTGCCGAGGCACTGATATCCAGTATGCAGGACCACCAGAAATATTTCCCGGTGATGGATGACGCGGGCAAGCTGCTGCCGCACTTCATCACGGTAGCCAACATCGCCAGCAAGGACCCGGACCAGGTCAGGGCCGGGAACGAACGCGTTATCCGTCCGCGCCTGGAAGATGCCGTCTTTTTCTGGAACCAGGACCGCAAGCAATCCCTGCAAAGTCGTGCGCCACAGCTGGACAGCATGACCTTCCAGAAAAAGCTGGGCTCTCTGGGTGACAAGCAACGGCGTATCGGGGCCATCGCACCTGCCATTGCCACAGTGCTTGGCATCGATGTCTCCCTGCTACAGCGTGCGGCAGCCCTGTGCAAGTGTGACCTGGTCACCAGTATGGTATGCGAATTCCCGAATTTACAGGGCATCATGGGGCGCTATTATGCTACTCATGATGGTGAGGATGGCGCAGTTGCGCTGGCACTGGATGAGCAGTATCAGCCGCGCTTTGCTGGTGATGAGCTGCCCTCTTCCGGTCCCGGACAGGCACTCGCCATCGCCGAGCGCCTGGATACGCTGACCGGCATCTTTGCCATCGGCCAGACACCGACCGGTGACAAGGATCCGTTCGGGCTGCGCCGCTCGGCACTTGGCATCCTGCGAATTCTGATTGAAAAGCAACTTGACCTGGACCTGCACGCACTGATAACTACGGCTGCACAACAGTTTCCTTCCGATGTGAAGGCAACCGCAATCTCGCAGGAGCTGTTTGCCTTCATAATGGAACGACTGCGTGCCTACTATCTCGATGCCGGTTATGACAGCCACATGTTTGCAGCTGTGCTGGCTCGTCAACCGTCCCGTCCGCTGGACTTTGACCAGCGCATGCGTGCCGTCAAGGCATTTCGTGAATTGGCCGAAGCAAACAGCCTGGCAGCAGCGAACAAGCGCATCCGCAATATTCTGCGCAAGGCCAACTGCGACATACCGAATAGCTGCCAACAGGCGCTGCTGCAGGAACCGGCCGAGCAGGTACTCGCAACTGCCATCGAGGATCTGGAAGCCAGTGTGCGCCCGCTGTTTGAGCAGCGCGCATACACTGATGCCCTGTGCAAACTGGCTGCACTGCAGGCACCCGTGGACGCCTTCTTTGACGAGGTGATGGTGATGGCAGAAGACACCCGCCTGCGCGATAATCGACTGGCGTTATTGAATTCGCTGTCCGCGTTGTTTTTACAGGTCGCAGATATTTCCTTGCTGCAGAAATAGGCACCAGGGTGCTGTGCAAGACACAAAAGACTAATCACACCGGTATATCAATGTACGCAGGAACGCTTCGCAAGTGCGATAGTATTTCAAGTCGTTGCAAAATCGCGGCTGCGATCTGCTCCTACAATATCGTTTAATTAGATGTCGCAGGTGATCTATGACAAACACCGACTCCTACTCCGCCATGCTGGCTACCGTACAGGCCTTTCATGACAAGCACGATTTTAAAAATACCGGTGGTGAGGAGTTGGCCTACCGCATTGCCCTGATGACCGAGGAACTGGGTGAAATCTCTGCCTGTGTCACCAAGGGAAAGGATACAGCCAGCCTGTCCGAAGAATGTGCAGATTTACTCATCCTGTTGCTTGGCACTGCCATAGCCGCGGATTTCCAACTTGACGATGCCTTCTGGGCCAAAATGAAAAAACTGCAGCAACGGGAATCACGCATGATTAACGGACGTATCCGCGTATCTGAATTCCGGGATATGTAATGCAGCTAATCATCCTGGACCGCGATGGCGTGATAAACGAAGACTCTGATGAGTTCATCAAGTCACCGGCGGAATGGAAACCCATTCGCGGCAGCCTTGAGGCGATTGCACGCCTGCATCGTGCCGGCTGGCGGGTAGTGGTCGCTACCAACCAGTCCGGTATCGCACGCAAGCTGTTTGATCTTGACACCCTCGCGCGCATTCATGAAACCATGCATCGCCGTGTCATTGAAACCGGTGGCCTGATCGACGCTGTGTTCTTTTGCCCGCATGGACCAGATGACAGTTGTATCTGTCGCAAACCCCTGCCAGGGATGTTTTACGACATTGCTGCGCGCCTGCACATTGATCTGCAAGGTGTCCCGGCCATCGGTGATTCCCTGCGCGACATCCAGGCCGCACAGGCGGCCGGTGCCACACCTTTGCTTGTCAAGACCGGTAAGGGTATTGGCACTGTCAGCCATCCCGACTTTAATTCATCCGTTCCGGTTTATAATGATCTTTACGGAGCCGTGAATCATCTGCTCGCTAACTAACTGCTACACCTAGCAACAACCATAAACATGAACACAAGCACACCTCCTTATATCTTGCTTTGGCTACGCTCACTGGGTTTCTGGATAGTGTTTCCTGTAACACTGGTGCTGTTTGCCACGCTGTTGATCCTAACCGTACCCTTTTCACTGCAAACACGCTGGGCACTCCTCCAGTATTGGGTAAATTTCATCCTCTGGTGGCTACGGATTACCTGCAAGCTGAGCCATGAAGTTCGAGGTGCTGAACATATCACCCCTGATGCCGGTATCGTGTTTTCCAAGCACCAGTCCACCTGGGAAACCATCGCACTGCAGCAAATTTTTCCCATGCAAGTGTGGGTGGCCAAGCGTGAATTAATGTGGATCCCGTTTTTTGGCTGGGGGCTGGCGTTAATGAAATGTATCCACATCAGACGTGGCTCCGGCAAGGCAGCAATCAAGCAACTGGTTACCCAGGGCAAGGCGAGAATGGAAGAAGGTATCTGGGTCGTGATCTTCCCGGAAGGTACCCGGATCGCGGCGGGTAAGAAAGGCCGTTACCGCATTGGCGGCGCAGTGCTTGCAGAACAGTCAGGACGCTCGATCGTGCCCGTCGCACACAATGCCGGAGAATACTGGCCACGACGCGGCTTCATCAAGCATCCGGGGGTTATCCAGGTGCGTATTGGTGCTCCCATTTCTCCTGTCGGTAAAACCGCGCAGCAGCTACTTGATGAAGCTTCTGGTTGGATCGAAGGCAAAATGGCAGAGATCACCACGCTGTAGGCGCGGATGCGATCCGCGCCTACAGCGTGGTGTACGCACAATAAATAGGGTACACATAATTAATAAAGTTATTATCATCAACAGTTTACGTTTTCCGTACTCTATGCTCAGTCAGTTCCTACCTTGCCTAGATATCCAGATTCGAGACAGATAACGCATTCTTCTCAATAAAATCACGCCGGGGCTCTACCTGATCACCCATCAAGGTCGTAAAGATATCATCCGATCCGACTGCATCTTCAATCTGCACCCGCAGCAAGCGCCGGTTTTCAGGATCGAGCGTGGTTTCCCATAACTGCTCCGGATTCATCTCACCCAGTCCTTTGTAACGTTGTATTGACTGGCCACGCTTGGCCTCATCCATTAACCACGTCAGCGCCTGTTTAAACGAGCTAACATCCTCCCTGCGCTCACCACGCTGCACATAGGCACCCACACTCAATAGGCCATCCAGCTGCTGACCCAGGGTTTTAATGTGCTCATATTCAGAACTGTCGAAGAAGTCCCGGCTGAAGCTCTGGTCACTGGCCACAATACCGTGCGTCCATTTGCTGAGCTTCGCGATAAAAGGCTGATCCTCTTCACCCGGTCTGACTTCACTCTCATAGCGTTGCCCGCTACTCAGGCCGGCATTGACACGTTCGACCAGTTCCTTAAACCAGGCGGCAACGGCATCCGTATTCTGAAGCGCAGCATCATCAAGTATAGACATGTAAATCATCTTCTCCAGCAGTTCGCTCTCATAACGGCGTGCCAGTCGGCGAATCGCTGCCATGACCGCCATGTATTCGTTCGCCAGGGTTTCCA
>JASJGW010000033.1:0-4905 GCA_033791305.1 Gammaproteobacteria bacterium
GCCATGCACAGGCATTCATGGCATTCAGGCGCGTTTCAACACACGGCAAACACCGGTCTTATCGGTGTTCGATGTAATGCAGCAGCCTCTCGATACTTTTCGGTAACGAACCAGGTCCCGGCATGCCGGCACCACCAACCAGAATGGGGACGACCTGCTTGCCCTGTGAAAAGGCAGCCTCGATCTCGGTCCGCACCCAGTCAGTCGGCTCGAACAGGCGTGTTCCAAAACCTTGATCCGAGTCGGCCGCCCAGTGACGCCCGATCACCACCAGCAGGATATTGCTGGCGGCAATAGCACGGTGCAGCACGTCGGTGAAATCACTGCCAACCGGGATCTCGATATCACGAAACACACGGTCAGGTCCGAGGATCTCGTTCAGATCATCGGCAAGACGGCCGGCAAAACCCTGGCTGTCATCACGACGGTAGCTGATGAAAATACCCGCCATCGTAGAACTTTCCCCTGTAGCTACGTGCACGTGGCCATGCCACACAGAGCGCTGATACTACCGCGGCCAACAGCGCCAGGCCTGCAGGTGGCGAATTCGCAATTGTCACCTGAAAACGGTAACTTAGATTGTCCTGTTCCCGAACGCAAACTTCCCTACCCTTCTCTGCCCTGTTCCAGCAGTGTGAATATTTCACATCTTTAATGTGATTTCTTCATACCCGTGTGCAATCCCTTATTACTATCCTTGGGCTATCAGGGATTGACGTCAGGGATAACTGCCAGGGATGGCGGCCCCGTATATGTCTCCTGCCAGCCCGGTTCCACCCAGTCTGGCCGCTGTACATATTGCGCACTTTATCCGTGATTAAATCATAGTCCGGAAACCTGAAAATAACTATCCTGACCACACAGGAAACAAGCAAGATGCGCTTTCAGTCGCCATGACAATAACTCACGCAAGCGTGCATTGAGGAGGTGAGGCATGAGTAAAGAACTTAATGATGTGGAATTAGTTATTCACATAAACGAAACGCTGGGTGAATCCCGACGGGATGAATTGACCAGCTCATTAAAGAGCAAGGAAGGGATCAGGTCGGCAGAATTCTGCCCGCTTCGTTACCACCTGATGCGGGTATCGTATGACCGGGTCAACCTGACTTCCCAGGATGTTCTGCACCATGTCAACGATCAAAGTATTAACGCCCAGTTAATCGGGCCGGTTTGATTTTATGCAGAGCGTGGAATAACTCTGGTTGCTGGACAGGATGTCCTGATACCGGTGGCTTCCTTGTTGTCAGGCGGCGGGTTCACCGGCTTGTTATTCGCCGGTTTCTACTCCATTATCAATATTCCCCGAGCAAGCATGCCATGACATAGCTACATGACCAGACCGGCCAAGGCTCTCATCCTGGGTATATTCACGGGCATCCTGGGTGTCCTTGTCAGCAGTTTCCCGTTTATTCTCGATCTTGAAGAACGTGCCGGTCTGGACTGGCTGTTTACACTGCGCGGCCCCATCACACCACCGGATGAGGTAGTGATTGTCAGCATCGACAGGGCATCGGCCGACGCACTTAATCTCCCGATAGAACCGGACAAGTGGCCGCGCAGCTATCATACCGAGCTGCTGGGCAAGCTGACACAGGCAGGCGCCGCCGTAATCGTTCTGGACATCCACTTCAAGGACCAGCGTGACCCGGAGGTGGACGCTGCACTTGCACAGGCAATTGAAGCAACAAACAGGGTGGTTCTGTTTGAATACACCAAGAAAGACATCACCCGACTCTATGATAAAACCGGTCACTACAGCGGGGAACTGATTGCACAGCGGCTGATACCACCAGTAGAGCCGATAGCCTCGGCACCACTGGCACTCGCACCGTTCCCGTTACCTGTCTTCCCGGTCAAGGTCAGCCAGTTCTGGGCATACACACCGGGTACCGGCGATTTGCCCACGGAACCGGTAATCACCCTGCAGCTGTATGCTGCCGCACGCTACCCTGACCTGTTAGCACTGATCAGACAAGCCAACCCGTACACCATCCTGCCAGCGGTTCGTTCAACTGCAGGCCTGTTCGAAAAACACGCCGTACGGGAATCCATACAGACACTACGCCAGTTGTTCACAACAAGCCCATCGCTAACGAGCAACGTGACCACTGCCCTTAACAGCGAAAAATGGCATGGCGATAGCCCGGAGCAGCAAGCCTTGTTACAGGCACTGGTCAGGATGTACAGCAGCCCGGACAGTCACTTCATCAATTTTTACGGGCCACCACAGACCATCACCACCGTACCCTATGTGCAGGTCTTGCGCCCAGAGATGGATCACCCCGGCATACCTCAAGTGGTTGACCTGCAAGGCAAGGCTGTTTTTATCGGTTACTCAGAGCGACTGCAGCCCGAACAGCTGGATGAGTTCTACACGGTCTATTCACAGAACAATGGCTTGCATCTCAGTGGTGTGGAGATCGCTGCAACGGCTTTTGCCAACCTGTTGGAAGACAACCCGGTGACACCACTGCCATTGCTGGTCCAGTTTCTGCTCCTGGCAAGCTGGGGATTATTGCTGGGTGTCAGCATTCGCCTGCTGCCGGTCTTGCCTGCGGCGATTGTCTGCACTGCCCTTGCTGCACTGTACCTGGTCATAAGCCAGCTGCTATTCAATCAATATGCCATCTGGCTGCCGCTGATCACCCCCCTGTTTATCCAGGCCCCGTTCGCCCTGTTTGCGGCTATCGTGTGGCAGTATCTCGATGTTCGCCGGGAACGTGAAAGTATTCGCACGGCATTTGGCCTGTACCTTCCGGCAGCGGTGGTTGATGAACTGGCGAATGACCTGGCTAAAGGTAAATCACAGGGCCGGCTGGTATACGGCACCTGTCTGTCCACCGATGCTGACAAGTACACAACCCTGTCGGAAGACATGGACCCTGCAGCACTGGCCGAACTGATGAATGCCTATTACGAGACGCTGTTCCAACCGGTGCGTCAAAATAACGGTATCGTCTCCGATGTGGTTGGTGACACCATGCTCGCAATCTGGACCGCAAGCACACCCGAGCCTGAATTACGTCACAAGGCACTCCTTGCAGCACTGGCCATCAATGACGCTGTCAAACAACCCGAAGTAGGCAACATACCGCACCATCTACCGACACGTATTGGCCTGCATACTGGTCAGGTTCTACTCGGCAGTATCGGTGCCGTTGATCATTACGAATATCGGGCTGTGGGCGACATCGTCAACACCAGCACACGCATCCAGAGCTTGAACAGCTACCTGGGAACCCGGATACTGTTAACGCAACAGGTACTGGAGGGTATCGATGATCTTGCCACACGTGACGTTGGTTCGTTTGTGCTGGTTGGTAAAACCCGGCCGCTCGTCATCCACGAGTTAATCGGTCATAAAGATGATGAAATCGATGCTTCAATGGTCGAGCAGCAGCTGCTATTCGCAGCAGGGCTAAGCGCCTTTCGCCGGGGCGACTGGACACGGGCACGCAAGCTTTTCACCCGGCATCTTGCAGTCAACAACCATGACAGTGTATCACGCTACTATCTGAATCTCTGTCACCATCAACCCGGTGATGACTGGAACGGTGCCATACGGCTGGATTCCAAGTAGACACATCAACGGTCGAAAGGACGCAATAAACAGGGCCTGTGGCATTTCCCCGGCGGTTTCAGTATCATGCCAAGCATCTGAATAATAATAAACAATAAACAGCTACCAACACATATTCACATCTCTGGCTTATTAGCTTGGGATGCACCTAAATTTGAATATAGGGGGGGCAGCATGCATCGACTTTTTGGTATCTCTGCGGGCCTTTTCTGCGTGTTTACAGGCCTGCTGTTCACAACCACAATCGTTAATGCTGCAGACCGCTGTACAGATGCAATCGCGCGCACCATTTCAGTTCGGGGATCATTCGAGGTGCGGTATGCCGGACAACAGAGCTGGCAACCGACGCAACAAAATGACCACTACTGCCCTGGTGATGCCGTGCGCACCGGTAACGACAGCCGTGTCGCCATCCTGCTATACCCGGAAACGGTCATCCGGCTGGACAAACTCAGTTCAATGGTATTCACCCAATCGGATACCGATGCCTCCCCGTCCTGGATTGAACTGCTCAAGGGTGCAGCCCACTTTATCAGCCGTGACCCACGCGCACTGCAGATCATCACGCCGTTTGCCAATGCCGCGATTGAAGGAACGGAATTCCTGGTGCAGGTCGATGGCCAACAGACGCGCGTCACCGTCTATGAAGGCCGGGTACTGGTCGGCAACAATAGTGGCAGCGTCGTGGTCACTACTGGCAAACAGGCCATTGCGCAAGCGGGTCAGGCACCACTTGCACAAGCGGTCGTGCAGCCGCGTGATGCCGTGCAGTGGACACTGTACTACCCCCCGATATTGCTGCATGGTGAGGCCATCATTCAGCAGGCCGCCGGGGCACTCGCCGTCGGGCAGGTGGACAGTGCCAACGCCCTGCTTGACCAGGCACTGGCGACCAATGCCAGCAACAGCGATGCCCTGGCCCTGAAGTCCATTATTGCAGTGACACAAAACGACAAGGCATCAGCGCTGACACTGGCCAACCAGGCGGTCAGCGCAGACGCCAATTCGGCCACGGCCTACATCGCCCTGTCATATGCACAACAGGCGCACTTCGATCTGTCCGGCGCCTTGGGCAGCCTGCAACAGGCAACCTCGCACGCGCCCAATAATGCACTGGCCCGGGCGCGTCTGGCTGAATTGTGGCTGTCCGTTGGGGATCTGGACAAAGGCATGGCCGCGGCAGAGCAGGCACACGCGATTGACCCCACCCTCGCCCTCACCCAGTCGGTGCTGGGTTTTGCCTACCTTACCGAGATCAAAATCCAGAAATCACTGGACGCTTTCGAGCGCGCCATCACACTGGATCAGGCGGCACCCCTGCC
>JASJGW010000034.1:0-7122 GCA_033791305.1 Gammaproteobacteria bacterium
CTCAAAACGGGTTCGATATCCTGCTCACGCACCGGCTGCCGTAACACGGCATGCAAGGGGAATAACGCAGCCAGTTTTTCAACATATTGATATTCGTGCCTGTCCACCAGCACTATAATACCGGCATCCCGCGCATATTTCTGCAAACTGTAGAGGAATACATCCAGGTTACATACATTGACTCCGGCGTAATTATTGCCATAGCCATACATGAATTCTGCGACAACCAGATCAGGTGTCTGTGTTTTCAGCGCACTGATGGCCTTGCGCATGGAGCCGAATTTACTTTCTTTAATTCCCAGCCGTTCATACAGTGCGGAGAAATCCGGATGCATGGGTGACTCAACGATCGAAAACAATCTGCGTGCAGACATCGATCAAGTCCGGCTAGTCGGCATAAAACCGGACATCACCAACACCGGCAACTTTCATCAGAACCGTCCTGATCTCGGTCTGCCGGGCAGCACCCAGATTACCCAGCACGTAAATCACACCATCCTGGGCAACCAGCCTGATGAGACGCCTGTCCATGGCATTGATAACATCGGCATCAATCAGTGACATACTTGCCTGCGCCGCCAGCAATCCTGCACTGGCACGCTGTTTCAGTGGCTCCGGTGATGCAACCGCAATGTGATTGAACACCCGCCCTTTTGCCTGCACCATACCCTCGGCGACGCGCAGCGAACTGCAGTCCCTGCTGGTTTTTACGATTGACTTACGCTTGGTGTTGGACGCCAGCGCTTTCCCTTCACAGCCCCGGGTGCTGGCAGGCACCACTGCCGGGCGGTCCTGCTGTTCCCGTGTTATACCTGCTGCATCAAGCACCAGTTGGTCTACCCGCTCACGATCGCCGGCATCCTGCGCCTGCCCGGTAATTACAATGGTATTTCCGAACCGTGTCACTACTGCATCCACACCCTGCAAGCGGTCGGCATGTTCATCCATAAGCCGATGGACCTCGCACTCAAATACCCGGTCCATAGCGGCCGGATCCGGGCTCTGTGCAGTGAATACCGGAAACTCCCAGCCAGCATACGCCGGCAGGACCATCGCCAGTAACAGCAACCCGCTACGTAACAATAGTTTCAACATGATTTTTCCTGTCCTGTTCATGTGTTGCATCCCAGCCAGTGGAAAACACTGTCGCAACATCCCCTGCATGCCATTGCGGGTACTTCTGCATTACCCCCGTAAACAGGGCGGATTGCAGAAAATAATTCAACCAGGCCTGCAGCCGCGGGTACGTGGCGTCATCAAACCAGGCCTTATCGACGTGTGCGAACTGGCGTATAAAAGGAAAAATCGAAATATCCGCCACACTGATACGCTCACCACATAGCCGGGCATGCTGATCCAGTCGTAGCTCCAGTTTCCCGAGAAACAATTCTCCCTGCGAACGGTAATAGTCAGCCGGGTGTTCCGGATACCGCTCCGCATACTTGTAACAGTCCAGACTTTGCTTGAAGGACGCATCGTTCTCGTCAACCAGGCGACTGCTCTCCCGGTGCATGGTATCCCCGGGATCAGGCAGCCACATATCCGGATCATTCAGTGCAAGTGCCCAGCCAATAATATCCCGGCTTTCCTCCAGTACCTGGCCATCCGGCAATACCAGTACCGGCACTGTCGCCTTCGGTGAACAGGCCAGTAGTGACGCCGGCATGTCCCGCAGGATAACTTCACGCAATGCTACAGCAATACCACTGTAGCTGATCGCCATCCGTGCCCGCATCGCGTAGGGACAACGGCGGAAAGAATACAGAACGGGGAGAGTGCCTGGCACTGCCCGTGTACGACCTAGCCTGCCGACATGCCCGGCCACAATTTGATGGCCAGGTAAAGAAAGCCGGCAGCCATCACCGCACAAGCAACCGTAACCATCATCATGGATGGCTGTACACCGTCTTTTAGCAGGGTGTTAATCCCTACACCCGCACCAATCGCTGTTACAAAAAACCCGAATTCATTCACGATCAACATCGTCAACAAGGGCAGGTCATAATCAGCCACGGGTGACAAGGCCCCCGATGCCAGCAAACCGGTTGCCACCAGCAATCCCAGGCTCAATGCCAGCCATGGAAAATTCAGTTTACCCATTCAGCACCTCATTTGTGAATGACTCGCCCGTCCACATCGTCAATAAAACCGGCCCTCAGCAACTGGCGGTCATGCAAACTGCCCAGCAGGAGCAATGCTGCAATAGCACCTGCCAGTGCAACCGCCATATCAGACTGCGTATCCCAGACATAACCCTGCGTACCAAGGAATGCCTCTGCCGAACCGCCCGACACCACAGCCACAAACCACTCAATCAGCTCGTAAAACGCACTGAATGCCAGGCAGAAACACACTACCAGGAAATTAAGCCACGACCTGACCGGCACGACCTGTTTGCGAATCAGAATTTCACGCGCAATCATGGCCGGCACAAACCCCTGCGCAAAGTGCCCGACCTTGTCATAGTTGTTACGAGCCAGACCAAAGGTATCCCTGATCCAGTCAAACAACGGCACCTCTGCATAGGTGTAATGTCCACCCACCATGAGAATGATACAGTGCACCAGGATAAGCACGTAGACCAAACCGGTTAAGGGAAATGACCGGCGTGTTACCAGCAGCACAAGCAGCCCGATGATGGCCGGTAGCACTTCCAGAAACCAGGTGAAATAGTCTGCAGGGTTGATGGCTGACCAGGCCAGCACAGCTGCAAAGACAAGTAACCAGAGTTTATCCATCTAGCGCGGATCCTGTGTGGCGTAGTATTTTCCCAGTGCCGTTATCTCATTGTCTGTAAGATTTTCGGCGATTGCCCGCATCACACTGTAGACGTCATTGGCCCGGTCACCCACCCTGTATTGACGCAGCGCGATGGAGATATACACGGCCTTCTGGCCCGCCAGTACCGGCATCCCGTAATAACCGGAATTCCCCTTCCCCCCTGGTCCGTGACAACCACTGCAGGCCGGTATCATGCGACTGCCCTGCCCCCGCCTGACCAGGTCTACCACCGCGGAATGACTGCTCCCCCTTACTGGCGGAGCCCCCTGCATGGCAGCATAATATGCTGCAATATCCGCCATATCCTTTTCTGACAGGCTCGCGGCAATCCCCGTCATTTGCGGATTGTTACGCGTCTTGTCCTTGAAATCATGCAGCTGCTTAAAGAGATAGAACGCATCCTGGCCGGCAATATGCGGATAGGCAGGACTCACACTCAGGCCCTCTGTGCCATGACAGCCAGCACAACCATAGGCCAGCTGTTTACCTATTAATGGATCACCGTCCCTGATCAGCCGCACAGTCTCTGTCGTCCAGGCCACGTAGGACGAGGGTGCTGCCAGTGCCAGGGTGGATATCATCAACTCCAGCACAACAGCAGACAGGCACAGTCGACACATGCTCAACACCTCCAGACAGGAAAACAGCTTTTCAGTCCAGGCACTGGTACCCCGGCAATACAGGATTGATGGAGTACCGGACAGACCGAGTTCATTTGAGTGGCGCATCTTTACCCAGCAATTTGCCATTCGGTTGTTTCAACTTACCGTAATAATCATACTTACTGCTGTGAAACGTGCTGGCAGTCGCGGAAAAATTGCCGGTAAAACGCGGGTCCTGTGGCCGTTCATGTGAATTCATAAATGCCGCCACGTCCCAGGCCTCCTGGTCCGTCAACAGGGCATACATCTGTACCGAGCTGGAGATACCCAGTGGCATGTTCCATTTTATGTAGGCCGCCGCGGTATTGATCTTGTGCATGCCTGCGCCCCAGTTATAGGAGTTCGGCCCCCACAGTGCCGGGAAGACCACCTCACCTTGCGCCCACTGCCCTTCACCGTTCGCGCCATGGCAAACAGCGCAGTTCTTCTCATATACGATCTTGCCGCGCCCGGGGTCAAAGCCCAGACTGGTCTCGGCAACCCTGGCATAACCACGTCCGGCAATATTGCTGTCACCGGTCCGGGCACCGGTTGACAGCCAGTAAGCATAGCTGATCAGGGACTCAATGGTGTCACTTTCCGTTGCCGGCGGATACTTTGCTTCCGAGCCCTGTGCATTCATTGCATATTTAAAACACCCCTGAATACGCTCAATCAGTGTAGTCACCGATTTCGTCTTCCTGCGATACGCCGGGTAAGAGACCCACGCACCCCATAGCGGCGCCGAATTGGCCAGGCGGCCGGCATCCAGGTGGCATCCGGAACAGACCTGTTCGTTACCCACGTACCTGCGAGATACCGTGTGGGTATTGGTGTGATTAAAGATCGCTTCACCCTGTTTCACCTTCTCGCCGAATGGCCCGTCCGGAAAATCCGCTCGAGATGGCGGCACAAAGTAGCCATTATTCTCCGGCCCCCTGCCCGGTTTAACTCCCCCGTGATGCGGCACCGGCCCGGTATGTACCGCGGGTGCTGCAGTCTTCGCGGCCGACGTTGCCTGTTTGTTTCTGGATCCCTGACTGACCGGCTGCGATGCGAAATAAGCGGCTAACGAACGGACTTCACCCCCGGCCAGCAGTTTGGTGACATGTTTCATCATGCCTAATGGGTCGTTTTTACGGATACCGGACTTCCAGGCCGCAATCTGTTCGACGAGATATTTGTACGGTTGGCCGGCCAGTGGCGGGAATGTGCTCCCGACACCCAGACCGCCCGGACCATGGCATTGCACGCAGGCCGGCAGACCGCGCTCACTGAAATCACCGTCCTCAGCCAGTTTTTTACCCTTATCAGTCGGCACGCCGGCAGGTGCCCTGGCATGACTCACGGCATCAAGGCCTGCATAGTAGGCCGCAACTTCCTTGAGCTCCCCGGGAGAAAGCGAGGTTGCCATGGAAGCCATTACCGGATTCTTGTTGCTCCCGTCCCTGTAGGACAGCAGCTGTTTCTCCAGGTAAGCTGCATTCAGGCCGGCCAGCCGCGGAAAACCCGAGGCATCATTACCACCACCGTCGGCACCGTGACAGGAGGCACAGGCGACCGCACTGGCATTCGCCGCGCCCTGATCAGCAATGCGTTTCCCTGTCTCACTGGCGCAGACTGCACTACCGTGTGCCATGACCAGGCCGCATAACAATCCTGTGATAGTTAATCCGGATACGCGTGCAACAGGCCTGCTCATCACCACCCCCAGGCCAGTGCATTATGCGGTTCAATCAGGAAAAACTGCAGTAGCGGATAACCGAAGTCCATGACCATGTAGATCACGAGAATTGCATTCCAGAGCGCAAACCCGTTCAGTGGTCCGGGAAGCCTGAGCACAGGACGTACCGGCTCGGCAAATTTCAGCTCGCGCCGGACAACCGGCTGCCTGTTGCCATGCGTCTTCAGCAGGTTCCAGATAAACAGCAGCGCCGAGGTCACTAATATCACGCCGGCAACGGCCATCAAGTCCATCCATGGCTGCCACTGTCGCACGAACTCTGGCGCATACGGCAGGTAGGCCGTACGGCGTGGCATCCATAACAGTCCCAGGTAATGCCAGGGCAGTGTCAACATTGCGATACCGATAAACCAGAACCAGAGTTGCAGCCTGGCCATGCCGATAGAATAGAGTGCCTTTCCGGTCAGCTTCGGCCACAGGTGGTAGGCGATGGCAAAATACAGGGTAATCACGGTACCGCCAAATATCAGGTGAAAATGTGCCGGCACCCACATGGTGTTATGGATCATGCTGTTCATTCCGTAACTTGCATTGACAATGCCACCGAAGCCACCCAGTGTCAGCAGCAACAGTGCAAGCCCCAGGGCAAGCACCACCGGTTCTTTCCAGGGCAATGCAGTTATCCAGCCGAACAGCCCCTTGCCACCCCTTAGCCGCCCCGCGATTTCCATCGAGGCAATCACGGTGAACCCTGTAATCAGGGTCGGCACCGCGACCATGAAGGTGCCGAAAGCAGCCAGCAGCTTCCAGCCGGCCGCCTGGAACGGATCGGCATAGAGATGATGCATGCCAACAGGCAAGCCAAAAACAAGCAACAGGATAAAGGCAACACGCGCCATGCTGTCACTGGCCAGGCGACCTCCAGCCACCCTGGGAACAATCGTGTACATGGCAATGTAGGCAGGCATCAGCCAGAAGTAGGCAATCGGGTGCAGGGTCCAGGCAAACAGGGTCTTGCTGAGCCCGACATCAATTGAATCAACCCACCCCAGTGACAGTGGCAGCAGCATGAAAATGACACTGCAACCGACACCGACCAGCGTCCACGACCACAGGATCGCATTGGCCGTGGTTGCAAACATCGGCAGGGGAAAAGGCTGGCCGGGATTTGCACGCTTCCACTGCACCGTCATCACAAACATATTCAGGACCCAGCCGAGTGATCCGACCAGCAGTAACAGTACCCCTGCGTAAAATGTCCAGTGTGCCGTCAGCGGCGCATAGAAGGTATATAAAACGGTCGCCTGGCCGGTCACAACGGAATAAACCACCAGGCCGGTACCGGCAAGCATTGCACTAAAACCCGACCAGGCAAGCCGCATATTCCAGACTGACCGCTGCAGGCTACTGGCCGCCGTGTAATAACCAAAGCCTGTAATAAAGAATGTGGTCAACACATAGGCCATGATCGTGCCGTGCGCCGTAACCGAAATATAGTAACCTTCAGCCCAGACCGGAATGAGTTCGGCACGCTCAAGTACCTGGTAGAGTCCGAGGAATACCGACAGCAGAAAGGCACCGAAGGCAACCCAGCAGTGCGCCAGCGACAAACCAGCCGGACGTGCATAATCACTCATCAGTCGACCTCGCATCATTCGCAACACAATCACTCACAGGTGTGATTGGCATAACAGACATCACGAAGAATCCGGCATGACGGTTAATACATTCCACATAAAATGGTGGTTAAGCCCGCAAAACTCGTTACAGAAAATCGGCACCGTCACACTGCCATCGGCATTGAGTTCACCGTGTTTCACGACTTCGTCGTAGTTAATAAGCGCATTAACCTCGGAGATATAACCCGGGATCACCATCGTGTCGATGTTGGTGCCGGGAATATGCAGGCCATGCAGCACGTCAGGCGTGGCAACGCGAAACACAAGCGGTTTGCCTGCCGGAACCACCATGTTATTTGGAGTAAAACCGTAGCGATTCGCCACGAAGGTAATCAGC
>JASJGW010000035.1:0-4030 GCA_033791305.1 Gammaproteobacteria bacterium
ATCAACAGCGACAATACCTAGTGGAGATGCAGCACAAAATATTTGAGTGTTAGCCCAAACACCAACCTCCTTAAACCCGCCATTATGGCGGGTTTTTTTTATTCCAGTCGCAGCGCCCCGGTCAACAGGCTAATCTTAGAATGAAACCTGACGGGATTTTCTGCACATGCGCCTCTGGCTGGTACATCAACTGTTACTGTTACTTGTCATCACCAATGCCACACCGGTCATCATCAGCCTGCTGGCCGGCCGGCACTGGAACTGGCCGCTGGACGGAAACTGTCTGTTCCGGGACCAGAGACCCCTGCTGGGCCCCTCCAAGACGGTACGCGGAATACTTGGGGCCGTACTCGTAACCGCCCTGATTGCGCCCCTGTTCAGCCTGACAGCCATTGAAGGAGCAAGCTTTGCGCTGCTGGCAATGACGGGGGATCTTTGCTCCAGCTTTATCAAACGGCGACTGGGCATTGCATCCAGCCGCTCGGTACCCTTGCTGGATCAATTGCCGGAAACGGTATTACCGCTTTGGACCCTGCAGACGGTGCTCGGTGCAGACGTGAATGAAATGGTATTGGCCGTTGCCCTGTTCACCGTAATTGACCTGTTGCTTTCCAGGCTGATCCGGCCGGCAACAGCACGGTAGCCGGTTCAGGCACCGCACAAATGGTGCAGGGTTATCTCGGGCGGACAATTGATGCGAACGTCGACGACGCAGGCCCCGGAGCCCGCCGAGGTGTACCCTGACAAACCATGGTGGGACCAGGCGCCTGCACAGAGGGCACGCGGACAACTCGCATTACACATCACGGGAATACCCCCTGGCAGACAAATCTGGCCTGCATGCGTATGACCACACAACATGACATCAAAATCAGCGTGTGCAGCATGCCGGTAAATCTCGGGCGAATGTGCCAGCAGGATCGACACGGCATCCTCGGGAATACCGTCTGCGGCCTTCTCAAGATTATCCGCACGGAAATAGTGCGGGTCATCGACCCCGGCCAGGTAGATCGTGTCACTGCCACGCTCCAGCGCCACTTGCTCGTTCAACAACAGGCGGATACCCATCGATTCAATACCCGGCACCATGCAGACCGTGTCGTGATTTCCAAGGACCGCATACACCTCCCCCTCAAGGTGGGTACGCACCTGCTGCAATGCCTGCAACGCGGCTTCGTAGGGACCATGGGTTTCCCCACGGAAATCTCCGGTAAGCACACACAGGTCGTAATCCACCTGACGTACGGCTTCAATCAACACCCGCGGAAAATCAGACGCCATATCCAGGTGCGGGTCGGAAATCTGCAGCAGGGTAAAACCCTCAAATGCCGCCGGCAGCCGGGGCAGCGTAATGCGATTCTGCCGGATCTCAATCCGGCGTGCATTACGCCGGGCCCGCCCGTGCAACAGCACGAGCCGCAGGCAATTACGAATAATGGAACGCAGGGAATACCAGTTCTCGACATGAAAGAAGGTACGCCCCTGGCCAAACACCTTGCGCTCATACTCTCTTTCTATGCCCAGTCGCTGCTGCAGATGAATCTTGCCAACACGTGCCTGCAGCAGTTGCAAGGTAACATCATCAATCGGGCAGGGAGTCATGTCCCATTGTCGAACGCCCCCGCACAGATTTCAATCACTCCGTAACCGGAGTTTGTTATCGCAAGGGCGCTTTGCTACGGTGGCAGCCAGGAATCAACATTAATGACCCGCAAGCGCACGACAACCGAGGAAAACTGAACATGAACCTGGAAAAGGTGTTTTTTGCATTCTTCATCGTCCTGGCACTGACGCTGAATTTCGGCTTTTTTATCGGTGACCTGGATGATCCCAATCACCATAATGTATACGAGCTGTACGCCGCCCTGGTCGTCAGCCTGATCGCAACCATTATGAAATTCGGTGATCGCGCGCACATCGGCGCGGTACTGCTGGCCACCAGCCTGGTAGCCGACCTGCAACTGATTGCCGCCGCCGTCATCTGGACCATCACGGTACATGCCACGGATACCGGTATGACACCCATGACGATGGCGAGCATAGTGTCGCTCTCCGGCGGCGCCTTGCTGGCAAATGTCACCTCGGTGATTATCCTCGTGACCGAAACTGTCATGTTCAGGCGTTAACCGGCAGCCGCCGTGCATAATATCATCTACCTGCTGTTGCGGCGCATGCGTGCGCCGCTGATCGTGATCATCCTTGCCTATGCGATTTCCATCCTTGGCCTGGTGTTGATCCCCGGCATGGACGACCAGGGCAACCCCTGGCAGATGAGCTTCTTCCACGCCTTCTATTTTGTAAGCTTCATGGGGTCCACCATCGGTTTCGGGGAAATCCCCTACCCCTTTACCGACCCGCAACGTATCTGGACCACCGTCGCCATGTACATGACGGTCATCGCCTGGCTGTTTACCATCGGTTCACTGCTGTCACTGATCCAGGACCAGGCCTTCCGGCGTGTCGTTGCCTATACGAGCTTCTCGCGTGCGGTCAGACGGATTCGCGAACCCTTTTACCTGGTCTGCGGACTCGGTGGCGCCGGTCAGCTGGTCATCAGGGAGCTGGCCGAGCATGGCATCCGCAGCGTCGTTATTGACAAGGACGAAACCAGGATCCATGCCCTGCAGCTGGAAGAATTGCCCACGCACGTTCCAGGCCTCAATGCAGACGTTACTGATTCCAACGCACTGATGACCGCCGGTCTAAACAAGCAGCACTGCGCCGGCGTCATCGTCCTGACCGGTGACGACCAGGTCAACCTGACCGTCGCCATCACCAGTAAATTACTGGCACCCGAGCTGTCGGTAATCTGCCGCGCCCAGTCACATGATGCCCAGGCAAATATTGCCTCGTTCGGTACAGAGATCATCATCAATCCATTTGACATCTTCGCCGAACGCCTCGCCATGATGTTCCGCTCACCGAGCATGTACCTGGTTTATGAATGGATGACCAGCCTGCATGAGACTCCCCTGACCGAGTTTGCGGCGCCCCCAAGGGGCACATGGATACTGTGCGGCTATGGTCGCTTCGGCAAGGCCCTGCAAAAGAGCCTGTCCTTCAAGGGCATTCAAACAACCATCATTGAAGCCGACGTGGAAGGCACGAACGCACCGGAAAGCGTAATAGAGGGTCGCGGCACCGAGGCGATTACCCTGTACGAGGCGGGCATTGAACAGGCCGTCGGCCTGATTGCGGGTACGGATGATGATGCCAACAACCTGTCTATCATTATGACGGGATTGCATATCAACAAGGACCTGTTCACCGTAGCGCGGCAAAATCGCAGTAACAACGATGCAATCTTTGCAGCTGCCGACACTGACATGACCATGCATTCGGGCAGACTCGTCGGCAAGCAGGTTGTCGACATCGTGACCATGCCACTGCTCAGGGACTTCCTGCACATGGCGATCCTGCAGAATGATGACTGGGCCAATGTACTGGTAAGCCGGATCGTTGGCATACTGACCGACCGGCCACCGGAGTCCTGGGAACTGACGATTTCAACAATACAGTCACAGGCGGTGACACAGTTACTCAAAAAGGACGTGACAGTGACCGTAAAGGACCTGTTAATGGACCCTCGAGATATATCAACCCCCCTGCCCTGCGTTCCATTGTATATAAAACACCAGAACAACCAGGAACTGCTGCTGCCGGCTGATGAGACCCCGTTACAGATCGGCGACCAGCTACTGATCTGCGGGCATCCGAGTGCCGAGACCCATATGCGCTGGACCGCCCGGAATTCCCATGCGCTTAAACACATCTGCACGGGTTTTGACCGGCCCAGCGGGAGCCTGTGGCGCTGGTTGTCGACACGCCGCAGTGACAGGACCAGTCGTTGATTCCAGAGTATGGCACGCGAGATGCATAGTTATTGTCGAAACCACAGCAAACCTGCCGCACGACCCACGCGCAGGAATAATGGAGGAATTGGCATGAAAACTCTTGGACTTCAGTTGATTACCGTTGGTCTGGATGATGGACAACAGGGTATCTTCGTCGGCCTGCCACTGCTGACAAA
>JASJGW010000036.1:0-4915 GCA_033791305.1 Gammaproteobacteria bacterium
CCTGCCGCAAGGTTACCCTGTTACACTTTTCCATGCGTTAAACAGGTGACAGCAAGCGCTGTGATGAATTCTGTCACTATGCTCGACAACGCTATTCGAATTTTAGATAATCAGCCGCGCTACACGCCTTTGGGGGGGTGCGCTGTTAGTTTTCCTGCGGGTGAGAAATTAAAAACCAAATAATAAATTGGCAGGATAGAGAGCATACCGACATGTACTCACGGATGCGCAGGAGTCTTTATGGTTGCGAGTACAAGCAGACTGGAAGTCATGACTGATCCGGGCGGGATGCACAAGCTGCTTTACTTGATCGATTCCCTGCGCGCGACACCCGCCGGCAACCTGATCTACCGGCAGGCAGAAGGCATGCTGGATGATATTACATCCAGTTATCTGCGCTCTGAGATGGCCTACGCCGGCTTTGTGAATGTCCTGCTGGACGCGTTTAATGCGCACCTGACGCCCGGTTCTTCCTCCTACGTACAGATCAAATTGCTGCAGGCCCGTTTGCAGCCGCCACTGACACCCACCGAGCTGGATATCCTGAGTGCTTTTATTAATCAATGTGGTGACCAGGTTCTTAATGCCGACGAACTGCCAGCCTCGATCATGGTTGACGCCATCAAGCCGCTGTTAGCTAGCTTTGGTATCGATACTGTCCCGCCAGACGTCGCACAGCCGCCTGAGGTTGAAACATTTTCCGGTGATGAGAATGTGGTGACTGAACCGGAATGGCAGGATGATATACCTGCCGTCGCCGAGGTCATGCCCGCCAGGGCAGATGACCGGGAACTGCAAGAGGAATTTGATAACACTGCTTACATCAGTGAGGAAATACCGGCTGGCCATGACCTGAATGCCATTAATCGCAGTGAGCTGGAGGCCCGTCGTGATGATGTCCAGCAGTTGCAGGCCACGCTGGGTCAGCAGGTGCTTGAGACGATCAGCCAGAACGAAGAATTCAGTACCATCCTTGAAGTGGTGCTGACGGAATTGCGTCAGGCGGAGGATGTTGCTGAAATAGATGCTCAGCGCTGGACACTGATTCGCGAAGTTGAAAAGCTCGTGAAGGGGCATGACGAACTGGCTAACAAGCTGGACAGTACCCATCATTACCTGCAGATGTTCGAGTCTGACAGCCGCGAACTTACCGATGAATTGACGCGCGTGCGGCTGCTCAGTCTGACCGATGAGCTAACCGGTCTGCCGAACCGTCGTGCCTTTATGCGCCGCCTTGAAGACGAGGTTGCACGTGTACAGCGTTACGGTTTTCCGCTGTCTCTTATCCTGATTGATATGGATCACTTCAAGGCGGTCAATGATGAATACGGGCATGCGGCCGGTGATGAAGTGCTACGTGTGTATTCGAAAAATATTCTTTCAATTTTCCGGCACCACGACATGGTTGCCCGCTATGGTGGTGAAGAGTTCGCGGTGTTGTTGCCGAATACGGACTCTGACGGGTCGGTGCGGGCGCTCAACAAGGTCAGGCGTCGTGCCAGTGAAACCCGCTGGCAGTCGAATGGTACTGTATTAGATGTCCCCACTTTTTCCGCGGGTGTTTCCTTTTACAAGTCGGGTGAATCTGCCAGTGCCTTTATTGAGCGGGCTGACAAGGCGCTGTACCGGGCGAAGCGGCTTGGCCGCAATCGCATTGAACTGGATATGACCTATCAAAGTGAGTCTGCCGAGGATGTACCGCGTCGCCGCAGTACCGACTGAGGCCTTCCCCGCGTAGTCCCCTGCGCATTGCCAGTGTGTGTCTGCCAGTGAGTCTGTATAATTGTGCTCCACAAGTTACTCAAGGATGCTGTTGTCATGTCTACGATAGACCTCACCAAAGAAAACTTCATAACGACGATTAACGATAATGACACCGTGCTGGTTGATTTCTGGGCGACCTGGTGTGGCCCGTGCCGCCAGTTTGCACCGGTCTTCGAGTCCATGTCGGAATCTCATCCTGATATTGTCTTTGCCAAGGTCAACACGGAAGAACAGCAGGAACTTGCCGGGCATTTTCAGGTTCGCTCGATTCCAACGCTGACAGTTTTCCGGCAACAGATAATCGTGTTTTCCCAGCCTGGCGCGTTGCCGCCAGCCGGGCTGGCGTCAGTCATAGAGAAAGTGGGCGCACTGGATATGGACGAGGTACGCCGGCAGGTGGCCGAGCAGGCGCAGCAACAGGAACAGGGAGGAAATGCCTGATGAAACGTATCCTGCTACTGCTATATCTGGCAGTTTTTGCCGGTGTCAGTCTTGCCGATGATGAGCCGCGTTACAACCAGGTACGCCTGCAGTCCCAGCAAACCGAGTCGGTGAGTAACGACACCATGCATGTCACCCTGCAAACCTATGCAGAAATGCAGGACCCGGCAAAACTGGCCAGCCGTATTAACCAGGAAATGGAATGGGCACTGACGCAGGCGAAACAGCTACAGGCTGTCAAGGTTAGGACCGGCAGTTACCAGACGTGGCCGGTAACTCGCAAGGAAGTGACGACAGGCTGGCGCGGACAGCAGGACCTGATCCTGGAGAGCCGGGACACGCAGGCACTGAGTCGTTTGACCGGTCAGTTGCAGGAACAACTGCAGATCAAGTCGATGAGTTTTTCCGTATCCGATGAAAAACGCGTGACCGTTGAGAACCGTTTGATTGACCTTGCCCTGAATGCCTTCAAGGAGCGGGCCCGCATTGTCGGTGATAACCTGAAGGCAGATGGTTATCGCATTGTCGAGATCAATGTCGGTACATCGACAGCACGCCCGCCCATGATGCATCAGGCCAGAATCGCAAGCATGTCCATGGAGACCAGTGATGCAGTCGCTGTCGAAGGCGGCGAGAGTGATGTCAGGATAACGGTAAACGGAACCATTGAATTGCACATCCCCTGAATGGCCGATTCCAAAACAGGGTGACACGATGAAAAACCTCTCAAGTATAATATTAACCGTTGTACTGGGCCTGTCAGTTTCCACTGTCACGGCGGCAGGCTGGACTTCAGGAATGCAGGGTGGCGGGACGGTCACCGTTGATCCGGATACCCTGCGTGCCACGGTAACCCGGGACGGGGTGACGTCTCCGCTCTGGAACGGGGTCCACCGACTACAGGATGGCTCTGTACTGATCGTCAATCACGGTGAGGTTGTTTCGGGTGAATACACTCCCCGGCCGCCACGTCAGCTGCCACCACCGGATACGGCAGACTGGCAGGATGTGATGATTGTCGGATATTCACCCTGTGAGCAGCTGGCACGCCATGTGTGCGGCAGGCAGAATGAATGTGCAGCGGTAGAGGCCTGTCGTTCGTCGCGGCAATTGCTGACCATGGAACAGGACGAACGCACCATGGCTGATGATGGTGCCCGTATGACCTACACAAGCGGCCAGTGCCTGGAAGCAATCAGGGACGTGGAATATTTCTCTGTCTGCAGGGCTGGCAAATAATACGCCAGACAGGTACGGCACGCGCTCGCATTTCCCTGTATTCCGCGACACATGGACATCCTGTCCATCGTTGCGTTGCTCCTTTACCCATCAGCGACTGGATTCCGGTTCACTGCTGGTACCTTCCACCAGGTCCGGCTCCCCGCAATACCTGGCAATCTCAATGCGGGCAGCATCCCGCAGGTCCAGCGCAACCTGCCAGCCTTTACCGGAGGGTGTGACGGGCGGGCGAACGGTCACATCAATGCGTCCTCGTCGCGGAAACCAGTTACTGCCACGTATAATGTTGCGTGCGCCACGGATAGCGACAGGCGTGACCGGTACACGGGTGCGGACGGCCGTGACAAAAGCACCCATGCGAAAGGGTTGCAATCCGGGAAAGGTGGTAAATGTCCCCTCCGGGAAAAACACAATGGTTTGACCGGCCTTTGATTTTTCGGCAATACGTTTTACATCGCTGACGGCCTTGTTGCTGTTGATGCGATCAACAAACTCGACACCAAAACGTTGCAGCAGTAAACGTGCGGGCAGTATCCGGGCCAGTTCTCCTTTGACAATAAAGTGGATGGACAGGTCGAGCGCGGCAGTGACAATAAAGCCATCCAGGTAACTCGTATGGTTGGCAACAATGATATGTGGCTGCTGCGGGTCCAGATATTCAGTACCCGTGACCCGTAACGGGGTGAAGGTCAGGCTGAACAAGAGTTTTGCACCAACATGCGCGAGCTTGCGGCGCCAGCTTGCGAACGGTGCCAGCACCACGAGGAGCCAGGTGCCGGATCCAAGGACTGTAAACACGATCCAGCAATAGAGGGCGTATATCCAGTCGCCGAGGCTGTGTTGTTCCGGTACTTCTGCCGGGTGTATTGCCTGTCCGAACGCGCCCATCAACCTGTTGCTGTCGTCGTTATTCCTGTCTGCTACGGTAGGACTCGCCTGAACATTTCCAGTGCTGTTATTTGTGCCGTTCAATATGACCTGCATCAACATGTTGGGGGTGTTTGCACAGATGGCCATGCCTTCATCCAGTGTAATACCCAGTGAGGACTCGATGCGTGTGTGCAGTTCCAGACGGGCCATGCTGTCGAGTCCCAGCTCGCGTTCAAGGTGGGTGTCCGGGGTGAAGTGCAGGTTCTTCCAGTGCGGGTGAGCTTCTCCGACCATGGTGCGGATAACGGACAACAGTTCATTCATGTCGGGCAGGCTGCTGGCAGCCGGCGTATTGGCAGGTTCGCTCATATGGGCGTTTATGCTAATGTAATAAAGTTATGAATCAACCCTTATTTGAATGCCTGCCTTGATGACGATTGACCCGTCACCTAATACAGTGCTGCTGTCTGCTGCCGAGCTGCGTGCGATAGAGCAGTTTACCGATGCCTTGTGGATGGAACATGGCTTGAGCAAGAATACGCTAACTGCCTATCGCAACGATCTGACAGGTCTGTCGGTTTGGCTGGCAAAACAGGGCAGG
>JASJGW010000037.1:0-2710 GCA_033791305.1 Gammaproteobacteria bacterium
TGTCATCACCACCGGCATGTAGCTGTGGTGGAAACTCACCGACACGGTATTACGGTTAGGATCACCGACCCGCCAGTTGGGGTCGATGACCGGGACACCTGCTCCATCAAGCTCGACTTCACCGGCCGCTGTTAGCGGCACATGATAGGTTTTGTCCTCCTCGACCAGCCAGCGGTAATTGGCAACTGGTGATGTCGCAGGCACTTCGTTAAGTGGGGATGTGCTTGTTACCCCCGTCACGGTGACTGTTAGCGCCATCGCTACCGGGGCCATCAATATGCCCACAATAAACAGCAGCAACGCACTTGCGTATGCCACCGGGTTAAAAGACTGAATCTTTGATTTCTTACATTTCATGGAATGTCCCTCGCCTCGTTTAGCAGTAATATCGGTTTTACGGTATTTGCTCGAACGGCCTGAAAAAAAACGGACAATTCGATACATATTCTCGTATTAAGATTATTTACTATTCTCAGCTTAAGATCAGTGGGGGTAACCCTGTATTCGTATGGTAGGGTTTCACCCACTCTTTTAAGCCAGACATATCCCCTGTTTACTGCAACCGCCTGAAATTATTGCTATTGCGTGCTATACCTTGATTAAAGCAAGCATACCGAGGCCTTGACATATCAACGGGCATAAACGGAAAATGCGGCACCTGATCCCTATTCACCTGAGAGTTTTAGCTATTATGTTTCGAATTACTTTACTACCAATGATTCTGTTGGTACTTGCTCAAGTTGTACTTACTCAAGGGGCCGCCGCAGCCGAAACGACATCAGCTGGCAGCCTTAGCTCCGAAGAAATGTTAGAACTCGGCGAGCGCATGTACCGCCAGGGTATTCTGCCCGGCGGAGAACCGATACAGGCCATGGTCTCTGCAGACGTGCCGGTGGCCGGAGACATGTTCACCTGCGTGAACTGTCACCAGCGCAGCGGCCTGGGATCAATAGAAGGCCCGGTCATTGCCTGGCCGGTCAATGGCAAGGAGCTGTTTACTGCCCGGCGCCGTACCGGTGCCTGGAATGCCGACAAGCAAAAACAGGGACCGGGAGCCAAAGAGCGCTGGTCACTACCCACTCAGTACCAGGCTGCCGATGCACGGCCAGCGTACAGCGATGAGACACTGGCGCAATTACTGCGAGAAGGCGTCGATCCCACTGGCAGAACACTGGAACGTGGCATGCCACGCTACCAGATCAATGACAGCGACATGGCCATGCTGAGCCATTACCTGAAAAACCTCTCTATTGAAAATGATCCGGGTGTCGATGAAAACAGGATACGCTTTGCCACGGTGGTCACAGACGGGGTATCGGCGGAAGACAAAGAAGCAATGCTGGCGGTACTGCAGACCCATATTACTATCCATAACACCCAGACCCGGCCCCATAAACGCCGCGCCACGGCAGGACCTTTCTATAAAACAGAGAAATTTGGTGCCTACCGTCTGTTTGAGCTGGATGTCTGGGAACTGACTGGCCCACGAAATACCTGGTCAGCACAACTGGAAAGCTATTACCAGGCCGGACCGGTATTTGCCATGCTCGGCGGCATTGCCAGCGGCAGCTGGGCGCCCATTCACCACTTCTGTGAACAACACGAAATTCCCTGTATCTTCCCGGTTACAGACCAGCCCGTGGTATCTGATAGCGACTGGTACACGCTGTATTTTTCAAAAGGCCTTTACCAGGAAGGTGAAGCCGCTGCACGCTACCTGCGTTCGACTCTCGACAGCGGGCAGAATAACAAACTTGTACAAATATACCGAGGCGGTAGTAACGGCGCGATGCTGGCACAGGGATTCAGGGACAACCTGGGAGAGTCCGGTGTTATAACAGCAACTGACAGGAAACTTGGCGAAGACCAGCCGTTGACGGATAAACTGCTGCAGGAAATCTTTACCACACAGCAACCCGCGGCAGTGCAACTGTGGCTAAATAGTAAGGACATGGCCGTCGCCACAAGCTGGCTGGCAAAACAATCCAGGCTACCCGGAACGATATTTGCTTCCTGGAAGCTGCTAAACGAAAATGCTTCGGTCATTCCGGATAAGTTACGCGATAAGGTTTACCTTACCTATCCGCGGGACCTGCCCGAGAACAACAAAAGAAATATTAGCGTGCTGGAACGCTGGCTCAAGATACGCAAGATTCCGGCTACCAACCTGGATATCCAGTCGCAAATGTATTTCCTGGGCTGGATGCTGCCGGGCGCCATCTCACACATGCGCAGTGAATTCTTCCGGGATTATTTTATGGAAAGTTTCGACATGATGCATGACCAGGACTACGCTGTCGCGGTGTTCCCCCGGCTGACTTTCGGCTCCGGCCAACGTTACGCTTCCAAGGGCTGTTTTATCGTGCAGCTTGGTAAAGGTGAACAGGCGGCGCTAATAAAAAAGAGCGAATGGATCATTCACTAATAACAAAACATCTAACCCAACGAGAGATTGCCCATGTTATTAAATTTTTTTTTAAAGAACATAACACTACCACTGACTGGTTTTATCGGCTTATGCCTGATGCTATCAACAGGCACAACAATAGCTGCCGAGCAAGAACATGATCCGCATGCTCATCATAAGCACATGATGGAACAATCCGGCTACCAAAGCTCCAGACACAGTTATAGAATCCCGGAGCTTGTTCTTATCGACATGAACAATAACAGGGTTTCTTTTATCGGAGGCACTCGGTCACGAACAACC
>JASJGW010000038.1:0-9014 GCA_033791305.1 Gammaproteobacteria bacterium
ATGCCGGGTGTTGATGCGATTCATGCCGTGTTACACCCGGCAAAGGGCAAGAGCCTGTATTTTGTTGCGATGGGGGAGGGTAAGCACTACTTTTCAAATACGCTGAAACAGCACAACCTGGCCGTGGATAAATTCCAGAAAAAGAAAAAAGGAATCAAGCTGCCGCCATCAGGACAATAATAATGAAAGGCAAATTTATTACCATCGAGGGCATCGAAGGTGTGGGTAAAACCACCAACATCGAATTCATTCATCAACAGCTGCAGGCTGCAGGCAGGGATGTCGTGTTGACGCGTGAGCCCGGTGGGACACCATTGGGTGAGGCTGTTCGTGGCCTGTTACTCGACCCTGCATACACGGGGATGGATTCCACTTGTGAGTTACAGCTAATGTTTGCCGCACGGGCTGAACATCTCGCAAAGGTTGTCTGGCCGGCACTGGAAACGGGTCAATGGGTTTTATGCGACCGTTTCACCGACGCAACCTATGCCTACCAGGGCGGAGGACGCGGCATTGACACCGGTAATATTGCCCGGCTGGAAGATCTGGTGCAGGGTGACTTCAGGCCGGATCTGACCCTGTTGCTGGATGTGCAGGTGGAAGTCGGACTTGCACGTGCCGGCAAGCGTGGCGCGCTGGACCGGTTTGAGCAGGAGAAGGTGGAATTCTTTGAAAGGGTACGCAGTGCCTACCTGGATATGGCGCAGTGCTATCCGGAGCGCTATCGAGTCATCGATGCTGGTCAGCCGCTAGCGGCTGTGCAACAGCAACTGGCTGCGATGTTGTAGTGCCGGTATATGTGCTGAGCTTGCGAAGTGCATCACTTCGCAGGTGGCAACGATATGGTCAAACGCCTTCGAGTTTGTGCTGAGGTCGCTGATTATGGCCGGTTCAATGTCTTTTTTGTGTAGTATACGGATAGCACTGGCGCAGCCAATGAAATGCACGTTGTCGTATCTGGCACTCATCTCAAGCGTCTGACCCTTGAGCGGAGAAATATCTGACCGCATGCAGACGAATTTTTCGTATAATGATGCGATGGTTTTGCAACTGCAGGCGCGCTCTGCGAGAGCGAACAGGCCAATCGCTGAAATCGTGGACGCAATCAGCTCCTACACACATAACTTCAATCTACTGGGACAGGTGTGATGTCTGATTTATACCCCTGGCTTGAATCGAGCCGTGACTCAATGACCGCGGTTATAAACCAGGGGCGCCTGCCGCATGCCCTGCTGTTGACCGGCCAACCCGGATTGGGTAAAGGCGCATTTTCAACGTATCTCGCTGCGCAATTATTGTGTGAAAACCGGAGCGGTGCTTCCGGCCCTTGTGGCCACTGTCCGGGTTGCATGCAGTTCAAGGCGGGCACGCATCCTGACTTTTTCCAGGTCCAGCCGGAAGAGGATGCCACCGTCATCAAGGTAGACCAGATCAGGCTACTGTCCGAGAAGCTGTCTCTGAGCAGCCACCAGGGGGGATATCAGGTGGTCGTACTGAATCCGGCGGAGACCATGAACCTGAACGCGGCTAACAGTCTGCTAAAGACCCTGGAAGAACCGTCCGATAACACGTTACTGATCCTGATTTCTGCGCGACCGGCGCAGCTGCCAGCAACGGTCCGTAGTCGCTGCCAGCAGGTGCGAATAGAAGTTCCGGACAGCCAGGTAGCGCTGGATTGGCTGAAGGAGCAGGGGCATGGTGAAGCAGCTCAAGTTTATCTGCAGTTGGCACATGGAGCCCCGCTAGAAGCCCGTAAACAGGCAGAAATGGACAGTATTAGTGCGAGGCGGGAGAGATTTAATGCACTGGTTGGCATCCTGGAGAACAGGGTTTCAGCACTCACCGTGGCCCAGGGCTGGAGCAAGGATGAGGATATGCAGGGTATACGCTGGATGCGTGAATGGCTGATGGACTTGCTGAGAATCAGCATGGCCGGTCAGGATGTCCAGTTGCGCAGTGCTGATTTGCAGGATGGACTTTCGGCGCTTGCACGCAGCTTGGATAGCAGGGGCCTGTTCGAGCTGCTTGACCGAATTAACAAGATCTTTCGATTGACTGCGGGCAGTTTGAATCGCCAGTTACTGACAGAAGATATCCTGTTGGCATGGGCAGCACAAAGGTAAGCGGTAACTTCAATAAAGTAAAGGCAGGCATGTTATGAGCGCAGTATCAGCACCACGTCAGGGCATTCTTTCACTCACCATCAAGGACAAGAGCGCCTTGTATGCAGCCTATATGCCATTTATAAAAGGCGGCGGCCTGTTTATTCCCACCAAGAAGACTTACCGGATAGACGAGGAAGTGTTTATGCTGCTTACCTTGATGGAGGAAACGGAAAAAATACCGGTTGCTGGCAAGATCGTCTGGATTACGCCGGTGGGGGCACAGGGAAATCGTGCAGCAGGTATCGGTGTACAGTTCAGTGACCAGGACGATGGTGCTGCACGGAACAAGATTGAAGGCTTCCTGGCGGGCGCACTCGAAAGCGAACGACCAACCCACACCATGTGATTGTTGCCGCAGCTGTTTGCGGCAGGCTTCAAACCCTCTATTATTCAACCTCACTTCTAATTGAGGTTGTATCATGCTGGTTGATTCACATTGTCATCTCGACAGGCTTGATCTGGAGCCATTCGGTGGCCGTATCGAGGGTGTGCTGGATGCTGCCCGGGAGCAGGATATTGGTCATTTCCTGTGTGTCGCTATCAATCTTGAGGACTACCCGGCAATGCTGGAGATTGCCGAGGCACATGAGCAGGTGTCGGCATCCGTCGGGTTGCATCCGAATGAACAGGGAGGACATGACCCGGGCATTGATGAACTGGTCGCGCATGCGCAGCATCCCAGGGTGATCGCCATCGGTGAGACGGGACTTGATTATTTTCGCAGTGAAGGTGATCTGGAGTGGCAGCGTGACCGCTTTCGTCGTCACATCGCAGCTGCGAAAATAACCGGAAAACCGTTAATTATTCATTCACGTGATGCAAAGGAAGATACCCTGCGTATTCTTGAAGAAGAAACTGCCAGTGAGATCGGTGGTGTCATGCACTGTTTCACCGGTGACTGGGACATGGCTCAACGTGCGATGGATCTGAATTTCTATATCTCCTTTTCGGGAATCGTGACCTTCAAGAGTGCGCAGGTACTGCAGGAAGTGGCCGGCAAAATGCCGGCAGACAGAATGCTGGTCGAGACCGACTGTCCCTATCTCGCACCGGTGCCACACCGTGGCAAGCCAAACCAGCCTGCATTTGTTCGCCATGTGGCAGAATATATTGCTGAGTTGCGTGGCGAGACATACGAGTATGTGGCTGAAGTGACAACGGATAATTTCAGAACCTTGTTCAAGGTTCCTGCGCTGGTCTGACGCCGATTGGATAAACATCCTGCAGGAGCCCTTCCATGCGCGCTTATGGTTTAAGCGGAACCACGTCTGTGCATGGAATACGTGCCTACAGGGAGTCCATTGGCAGTTGCCTCGGTCTGCGCTGGTCATCCACGGCCACATAGGTCAGATCGGCCTCGGTGACCAGGTGTGTGTGATGTGATTTGCCCTGTCGCTCTGCAAAGGCACGGACATTGATGGTCAGTGATGTTTTACCGATGCGGGTGATTCTTGCATAACAGCTGATTACATCGCCGACAAAAACGGGTTTCCTGAACTGGAAGGAATCAACGGCCACAGTCACTATTCGGCCCTGGGCGCGACGTCGGGCGACAATGCTGCCGGCAATATCGACCTGCGACATTAGCCAGCCGCCGAATATATCTCCGGATGCGTTGGTGTCCGCGGGCATGGCCATGACACGGATAGTGAGTTCACCTTCATCAGGTAGCCCGGACATGGTGACGCTTCCTAGGAATGACCTTCGTACATCTTCTCTATGTCTGCCGAGTAGCGTTCCATGATGCGGTTACGTTTTAGCTTGAGGGTCGGGGTGATCAGTTCATTCTCAATTGTCCAGGGCTCAAGTACGCAGGTAACGCGCCGGATGAGAGCATACCCGGGAAATTCCGAGAGCTGCCGGGCAATTTTGTCGGAAACAAGCTTTTCGAATACTTCTGACTTGAATCCCTCCGGGGCATGACTGTCCAGTTTCAGGTTGCCGGCATGGATTTCCCACTGCTCCTGGTTGAGCACTATCATTGCGGACAGGAAAGGCCGGTCATCACCGATTACCATGACCTGTTCAAATAGTGTATCCAGCGCAATGGCCATTTCCATATCAGCCGGTGGGACTTTCTCGCCATTAGCCATGACGATGATCTCTTTCAGCCGTCCGGTAATGTAGACATGATTGTTTTCTATGCGCGCCTTGTCTCCTGTGTGGAACCAGCCGTCGGCATCAATTACAGCACTGGTTGCTTCCGGATCATTCCAGTATCCGAGCATGATAACCGGGCCGCGTGCCAGTAATTCATCGTTCTCGCCAACTTTCAGCTCAAGTCCACGCAGGGGTATGCCGACGCTGCCCGGGTCATTGTCTTCTTCCGGGTTGGCGGTAAGGATAGGGCTGGTCTCGGTCAGGCCATAACCCTGGATCAGGTTGAGCCCGAGGCCAATAAAAACCTTTGCAATTGGCGTGGGCAGAGGGGCACCACCTGAGGCGGCCAAATGCATTTTACCGCCAAGTTTTGCCATGATCTTTCCGGCAACCAGTTTATTGAGCAGTGGCCACAGCAAAAATGCTGGATGCCAGCTGCCACGACCCTGCCGGTGCAGGAAGCGTTTCCAGCCGGTATCAACGGCAAGGTTGAACAGTTTGGTAGCGACAGGTGATTTTTCCGCGAGCCCGGCCTGGATCTTGTTGTAGACGCGTTCATAGATGCGCGGGACAGAGATCATCAATGTAGGCTTGATCGTCTGCAAATCTTCACCGAGTTCCGCAATGGAGCGGGCATAGGCAATGGTTGCACCGACCATCATGGGGATGTAGTAACCGACAGTGCGTTCAAAGGTGTGTGAGAGCGGCAGGAAAGAGATGAGCAGGTCATCCGCATACATATGTACGATATCCAGTGCGCTGTCCGAGTCAAACAGGATATTCCAGTGACTGAGCATGACACCCTTGGGACGCCCGGTTGTCCCCGAAGTATAGACGATGGTAGCCAGTTCAGTGGACTCGCCATCGTTGCTATGCAATCCCCCGCCGGTTTCCGGTAACCAGTCTGCAAGGGTACGTACGCGGGTCTCGTCATCCTGCACGGTAACGGGTTCCAGGGTAACGATACGGACCAGGCCGTCCAGTTGATCGTGTACGGTCAGCAGGCCATTCCACTGTTCCTCTCCCTGCAGCAGCAGCACCTTCGCACCGGAATGATTAAGAATATAGGCTGCACTTTCAGGTCTGTCGTCGGTATACAGGGGCACAATCACCAGCCCGCAACCAAGGGCCGCCTGGTCAAAGGTGACCCATTCCTTGCAGTTGCGCAGCAAGATGGCGACACGGTCACCATGCTGTAATCCTTCCTTTGCCAGTGCATCCTGCCAGCGTGCCACTTCCGTCGCCATTTCTTTCCAGGTGGTGTCACGCCATTGCCGGCTGTATTCATGGTACTGTCGGTAGGCAACCTTGTCCGGAGTGCGTTTTACGCGTTCACGAAACAACCCGGCCAGGGTGCCGGAAACCTTGGCAGGAATAAAGTCAGTGTTTGCCTTGCTCATGCAGTCTTTCCCCCCGAAGAGTTAATCAATGCCTGCCAGCCGGAATCCGGTTTAAAACGATCACCACGTAACGCTCTCAGGGTTTTAAGCTGCTGCTGTAATGCCGTTGCACCGATTGCATCCAGGTAATGCATGGGGCCGCCACGGAACGGAGCAAAGCCGGTACCAAATATCATGCCGGCATCCAGCAAATCCCTGTCTGCAACAACCTGTTCTCGCAAACAGCTGACAGATTCATTTAACAGACGCAGTACCAGCCGGTTGGTGATCTCTTCCATGTTCCAGTTGCCACCGCCTGCCTTGGGTTTAACCGGCTTGCCCTTTTTGTATTCATAAAAGCCGCGGCCTGATTTACGACCGAGGTTACCGTCTTTAACCAGCTTCTTCAGTCGTTCCGGAATCTCGGCATTGAAATGGTCTGCCAGTATTTCTGCAACATGCAGGCATATGTCCAGTCCGACCGTGTCGGCCAGTTGCACCGGTCCCATGGGCATACCAAATGATGTGGCGGCCTTGTCAATCAGTACCGGTGGTATGCCTTCGGCCTCCAGCGTCACGGCTTCCATAAGGTAGGGCATAAGGATGCGGTTCACCAGGAATCCCGGGGTACTGGTGACCGGCAATGGCAGACGGTCAATTTTTCGGGTAAAGGTCATTGCCTGTGCCGAGACGGCCGGTGATGTGGACTGGCCATTGACGACTTCGACCAGCTGCATCATGGCAACCGGGTTGAAGAAATGCAGTCCCACCAGGCGCTCGGGTTTTGACAATGCTTCGCTCAGTTCTTCCAGCGGGATGCTGGAGGTATTGGTCGCCAGGATAGCATCCTGCTTCATTTTCGGTTCAATATCCCTGTATAAAGAACGCTTTACCTCCGCATCTTCAAAAATTGCTTCAATGATGATATCTGCCCGTGCCACGCCAACACCCCTGTGGTCCGGCATCAGGCGATCCATGGCTTCATTGATCTTGGTAGGGCGCTTCAGCTTGCGCTTGAACAAGGCGTATGCCCGTTTCATGGCAGGGGCAATGCGTTCTGGTGACTGGTCCTGCAGGGAAACATGGAAACCCCGGAAGGCACACCAGGCCGCAATATCACCGCCCATGGTTCCAGCCCCGATCACGTGTACGTATTTTGGGTTATAGGATTTGTCTTTGCCCAGTGACTTGAGCTGTTCCTGCAGGAAAAACACGCGCACCAGATTCTGTGCCATGGCGCCCGTTATCAACTGTGCCAGTGATTTCGCTTCGGCAGTCTGCATCGCGGTTTTGTCAGTGGCATGTTTGCGCCAGATGTCGATCATGGCGTAGGGTGACGGGTAATGATTTTTCGGTGCGCGTTTCGCCACCTGTTTGGCAAACACCCTGGCGAGCAGAGGGCGCACCAGAGCATGGTTTGACAAGCGGTCATACCAGGCGGGCTGGTGTGGTGGTGGTGCATCAAATACCAGTTTGCGTGCACCATCGCGCAGGTGCCGTTCAGGCACGACCATGTCGACCAGGCCCATGCGTTTGCCGGTACGTCCGTCGATGGAACGTCCACTCAGAATCAGGTCCATTGCCTTGAGTCCGCCGAGCAGTGGCACCATGCGGGCACTGCCGCCCCAGCCGGGGTGTATCCCCAGCTTGACTTCCGGCAGTCCGAGTCGTGTGCCGGGATCATCACGGGTCACCCGGTAACGGCAGGCCAGAGACAGTTCTGTGCCGCCACCGAGACAGAAGCCATGAATCAGGGCAACCGTGGGAAAGGACAAGGCTTCAAGTCGGTTGAAGATATCCTGGCCCATGCGCAGAAATTCAAGCGCCTGCTTTTTTGATTGTACCTTGGTAAAGGCCGTGATATCTGCGCCAGCGATAAAGCCATTGCGCTTGTCCGAGAGGATAACCAGTCCACGCGGATGCTGGGTGGCAATATTCTGCAGCTGCTGGTCAAACTGTTCGAAGACCTCGGCATTCAGTACATTGGTCGCACTATCTGCCTTGTCAAAATGCAGCCAGACAATATTGTCATCATCTGTTTCTGCCCGGAAATGTTTGTTAGTCGCGTTTTCCATACTGGCTACCCCGTTGTCCTTTCAATCAACATGGCGCCACCCTGTCCGCCACCAATGCAAATACCGGTCATGCCACGTCTGGCATTGTTACGTTCCAGCAGTTTCAGCATGTGCAGGACAATACGGGCGCCGCTGGAACCGACCGGATGGCCGACAGCCACAGCACCGCCATCGATATTCAGACGGTCTTCATCGATGGGTGTAAACGGGGTGTCACGGCCCAGTTCATCACGACAGAAATCCGGGTCTTTCCAGGCGGCCAGGCAGGCCAGTACCTGGGCGGCAAAGGCTTCGTTGATTTCAAAATAATCGATATCGGGGGTGTCGTATCCGCGGCGTCGCATAACGGGTCCCATGGCATAACACGGACCCAGCCCCATTTGTGCAGGATCAAGTCCGGCCCACTGGCTGTCGACGAGCTGTCCCAGGACGGGCAGATTATGATGTGACACCATGTCTTCTGATGCCAGCACTACCCAGGCCGCACCGTCTGTAATCTGGGCACTGTTACCGGCAGTTACTTTACCAACGGGGCGGTCGAACACAGGACGCAGTTTTGCCAGATTCTCCATGGTTGAATCAGCGCGTACACCGTCATCATGGTCGTAGAAATTACCATGGCGGTCGTATATGACCTCTATTTCGTCCAGGTGACCGTTTTTCTGCCCGCTATCCAAACGCTGGTGACTGCGCATGGCAAAGCTGTCCATCATTTCACGGCTGATGTCAAAACGGTGTGCGAGAATTTCTGCGGTTTGCCCCATGGATAAACCGACGACCGGGTCGGTCAGGCCGCGGAGCAGTGCGATGACCGGCTTGAAGTACCCCGGTCGCAGACGGCCGATTACTTTCAGTTTTGCGCCGGGGGTTCTTGCGCGGGCAAGGGCTGCCAGCCAGTTGACCATGGCATCATTATACAGGATGGGTGCGCGACTCATCGATTCCACACCGCCGGCCAGCACCAGGCTGGAACGTCCGCTGGCAATATTTTGCGCAGCCGAGTCGATGGATTGCATACCGGAGGCACAGTTGCGCTGGACAGTCCATGCCGGTACCCGTTCGCCGCATCCCAGACGCAGTGCCACGACACGGGCGATATTGGCCTCGTCCGGACTCGGCATCATGCAGCCGAGGATAACTTCATCCAGTTCGGCGGCTGCAAACGGTTGACGGGCAAGTAGTGGCTGACCGGCAGCAATGGCCAGCTCCGAGGCTGAAAATGGCCCGGGTTTGCCCCGGGCTTTTATATAGGGAGTACGGCTGCCATCGACTACATAGACTGGCCGGCCACCCCA
>JASJGW010000039.1:0-5287 GCA_033791305.1 Gammaproteobacteria bacterium
ATCCAAATCTACACTCATGCTAATCCCCAAGCTTCATGATCAAGGACGTCGCCATTTCAGGCGAGAAGAAAAAACTATATTATTATATACTAATCACTCCTGACCGCCACTGAACGGGCCATCATGGAGGCCAGCGAGAAAGTCTGGATAGTCTCTGGCTTGGCCTGGATGTTGAGAATATCGGCAATCAACAGACAGCAGGCTCATAAGCCATTGATCTCCCTCATATGGCAGTTTTCTGACAGGTGTTCGTCAGTACATTACTTGAGTCCGGCAACACAAAAATGGTTCAATACGCGGCTTGGTTTAACCGCTGCGCACGAGATTCGCAGCAAAAACACGTGCAGGCCGGTCAGAATACAGGCTAACCGATCCGCACATACTGCAAGATTAACCAGCTAATCAGATAAGGGCGAGGAACTTCTCATGTCCAAAAAACACCCGATCATTGTCGTTACCGGTTCATCCGGCGCAGGTACAACCACTGTTAAGGTGGCCTTTGAACACATCTTTCTGCGTGAGGGTGTTAACCCCGTCGTCATAGAAGGCGACAGTTACCACAAGTATGACCGCACAGCCATGAAGGTTGCCATGCAGGAAGCAGAAAAAGCCGGCAACCACAGTTTCAGCCACTTTGGTCCGGAAGCCAATGTGTTCGACAAGCTGGAGGAAACCTTCAAGTCATACGGCGAGACCGGTAGCTGTGAACGCCGCTACTATCTGCACAGTGATGAAGAGGCCAAACCCTTTGGCCAGCAGCCGGGCGAATTTACCCCATGGCAGTCAATCAATGCCGGTACCGACTTGCTGTTTTACGAAGGGCTGCATGGCGGAATAGTGACTGATGATGCAGATGTTGCCCAGCACGTTGATTTACTCATTGGTGTTGTCCCGATTGTCAATCTGGAGTGGATTCAGAAGATTCACCGCGACTGTGAACAACGCGGATATTCCGCCGAGGCAGTGACCGACACTATCCTGCGACGCATGTACGATTATGTACACTTCATCACCCCGCAATTCTCGCGCACGGATATAAATTTCCAGCGCGTCCCGACCGTGGACACGTCCAACCCGTTCATAGCCAATGAAATCCCCACACCGGACGAAAGCTTTGTGGTCATCCGCTTTCGGGATCCGAAAAAACTCGATATTGATTTCCCTTACCTGCTCAACATGCTGGATGATTCCTTCATGTCACGACGCAACACCATCGTGGTGCCTGCCGGCAAAATGGGCTTTGCCATGGAAATCATCCTGGCACCGATTATTGAACGCGTCCTGAAAGGCCGTAACAGCTAACGCCTCACCAGGCATCTGCCGGGGCAGTCAACCCTGCCCCGGCGTGCCAGATCTCAGCAAAACCCACACTGCACGTGGGGGACCCCATCCGGTTTTTCTACCCGGATGCTGCGCACCGGCCGGTGCAGCATGCCCCACCGATAAACGCGGATACCTTGCATCCCCGGCATTATGTTCTACACTTTTTACCAACTATAGCCTGACATACCGTTTCGCTTGATCCCTTATGTCCACCGTAGAAAAATACCTGAAGAACTGTCGTGAACTGACCCGCTTCTGCTCCCGGAATGGCTGGATAGACAGTCACTCACTGCGTTTCACCGTCATCGTGGAATCCAATGAGGAACTCATAGTCGATGTCGAATTTGATGAACTGCTCATGGAAAGTTCCAGCCATCAATGTGAGCGGGTTTCCTGCTTTGGCCAGGTACATCTGTACCTTGACCGACTCGGCCGGGTTGTTCGCGCCGAGGCAATCTAGCCGGCCATTCCCGGCGAGACGCGCCTTGCAGCTAACGGCTTCTCGTCTCGCTGATACGTACACGTTATTCGTTACACCACACTGGCCATGTTGACACTTGCAATCGACCAGGGCACACACTCAACGCGTGCAATCATCTTCGATGCCGGAGGCAGAGTAGTCAGCATGGCGCAACAGCCGGTTTCACTCAACAGGCAAAGCCGTCGTGAAATCGAACAATCGCCTGATGAAATCAGGCAGTCCATGCAGACTGTCATCGATGAAGTACTAAACGATCGGGCCGTTGACCGGAACCGGATAGCGGCTGCCGGTATGGCAACCCAACGCTCCAGTGTCCTTGCCTGGGATCGCATCACTGGTATACCCCTGAGTCCGGTACTAAGCTGGCAGGACCGGCGTGTTGAGGACACGCTGCTCACGATGATGGATCATGATCAACATATCCGTGAACTAACCGGCCTGCACCTGTCTCCGCACTATGGTGCCGGTAAATTACAGTGGTTACTCAGCCATGTTCCTGCTACCAGGGAGGCACTTGCTGCCGGTAAACTGATGATGGGGCCACTGGCGAGCTACCTGTTGCATCATCTGACGGGTGCGCATGACGCTGTGATCGATGATGCCAACGCATCACGCACACTGCTCTGGAACCTGCAGTCCCGCAACTGGGACGCTTCACTGCTCGAATTATTCAAGATACCATCACAGGCTCTGCCTGCATGCGTACCGATCTGTACCGACTATGGTTTAACCCGGCAGGGCAATATCCCCGTGAAGGCCGTCAATGGCGACCAGACGGCAGCGCTGTATGCGCAGGGAAAACCCTCCGGGAATACTATCCTGGTCAATATCGGAACTGGTGCTTTTGTGCTGTTACCGATAGAAGATCCGGCTGCACGCCCCGTCGGTCTGCTTGCCGGTATTTCGCACAGCGATAAGGACACTGCCAGTTACTATGTAGAAGGCACGGTCAACGGTGCTGCTGCCGCGTTGAAATGGGCTGCCGGGAAATTTAATGTCAGCGATCTGGAATCCCGGCTGCCCGGCTGGCTGGAAGACATCCAGACACCCACGCTCTTTATGAATACTGTTGGCGGACTGGGTGCGCCCTGGTGGCAGGCTGGACCGGAACCGCATTTTCTGGACGCGGATGTCACAGCGGCAGAAGCCATGGTAGCCGTCAGCGAAAGCATCCTGTTCCTGGTGCAGGCAAATCTCGAATTGATGACCACACTGAATCCTGCGGTCGACAGGATCAGGATAAGCGGAGGCCTGTCCAATCTTGATGGCCTTTGCCAGCGGCTCGCCAACCTGTCCGGTATCAATGTCGAACGACCCGTACAAATCGAGGCCACGGCCCGCGGCATTGCCTGGCAGGCAGCCGGTTGCCCGGAAGGCTGGTCAACCACAGTTGCCGACAGGCTGTTCAACCCTCACAGGGACAAACTGTTGGCTGGCCGCTATAAGCAGTTTATTGAAAAACTGCAGCAGTTAATTGCATAAATTCCCGCTGTAGGGGGCGTTGTTCCTGGCGCGGTTCACGGCTGTATGCCGCTCCCACAGGATAAGCTTGCGTTACTGCATATACTGCGGTGGGGAAAACACCCACAAATACCCGGCATTATAAAAAACATGCAAAATGACCGGTGCAAGCAGGCGGTCCGTACGATCCTTGAAAAAGCCAAACACCAGGGAGGGGAAAAATACCAGCGCCGCCCAAAGCGGTGCGTGATAGATGAAATGCAAACCAGCAAACAGCAAACTGGTCAGCAGATTGGCAATCGTTATGGGCCCCAGTGACCGGCGACCGATAGTGTCACGCACCAGTTCCTGTATCAATCCGCGAAATACGATTTCCTCAACAATCGGATAGAGCAGGACGGGTAACAGGAACTGCCATGGCCTGACGAGAGGCCAGTTCCATTGAACGACCGGTTGCTGGATGAAGTACAGTACCAGCCAGGTAACCGGTCCGGCCAACAACGCGGCCAGGAACAGCGGGTCCTTCCAGAGGATGCGATGTTCGGCGGTCGTCGCGCTCAAGTCACTCAGTTACTTTTCAGCTGTTGAACCATCTCCGGCTCCAGATCCATACCGACCGGCCAGTCAGGATTGATTGAAATGCCAATATCGCTTCCCGTCCTTTCAAGCACCCATTTAAATTCAGCCAGCAGCCCGCCATCGTATCCGGGGAAATCCTGTACAAACGTCTTTGAACGATCCGGACTGGTAAACAGGATCAGGACCTCAATATTATCTTCGGTCTTCAGCGTCAGCGGAATCGCCTTGTCACTACTGGTAAAGCCCTCAATACCAATCGAATCCTTGACCGGCATGAACAGCTGGGCATCCAGCAGGTATTCCATGAGTGATTCGCTCGATAGCTGACCTTCCTGGGCTGCCAGTAACTTCTCTTCAACCTCGTTACGTGTTTCAAACGTATCCTGCATTTCAGAACCCCATAAAACGAGGCCCCGCATTGCGGGGCCTGTCAATTATCGATGTAGAACGTTATCAGTCATTGCTACCAAATGCTCCCAGCAACTGCAACAGACTGAGGAACAGATTGTAGATGGAAATATACAGGGTCACCGTTGCCATAATGTAGTTGGTCTCGCCGCCATGAATGATCTGGCTCGTCTGGTACAGGATCAAGCCGGACATCAGCAGGATAAACATGGCTGATACGGCTAGCGACAGGCCTGGCATGCTGAGGAACATGCTGGCGATACCGGCCAGAAAGGCAACGAGAATACCCACCATCAGGAAGCCGCCAAGGAAACTGAAATCCTTGCGTGTTGTCAGTGCGTACCCGGACAGGCCAAGAAAGATCACGCCGGTGCCACCCATTGCCGTCATCACGATCTGATCACCGTTCGGAATGGACATATACATGCTGATGATCGGGCCCAGTGTCAGTCCCATAAAGCCGGTCAGGGCAAAGACAGATACGAGTCCCCAGGCACTATTTCTCAGTTTTGTCGTCAGAAAGAGCAGGCCAAAATAACCAACCAGCGTGATGATCATCCCCATTGGCGGCATCTTTACCATGACCGCGATACCAGCACACAGACCGCTGAACAGCAAGGTCATGGAAAGCAGAGTGTAGGTGTTACGAAGTACCTTGTTCGTCGCCAGTGCAGATTGCTCGGAACCTATTACCGTCTTGTCCATCATGCTCATAGTGTGTATTTCCTCACGTTTCTAATAAAGACCAAACTAATGATGTGACTGTAGCGCCACCGGTTAGTTCATATAAGGATAACACCCTTTCCGTAAACAGCAACTTGTAAAATATCAGATACTTGTGGTTATTGCTGGTAAAAACATGTTGAATTCCGGTATCCTAGCGCCGCATTGGAGAGGTGGCTGAGTGGTCGAAAGCGGCGGTCTTGAAAACCGTTGAGGGGCAACCCTCCCAGGGTTCGAATCCCTGCCTCTCCGCCATAAAACAGCGCCCCCGTCCGGGGGTGTTCTTGTTTCTGCTGCCGGGTAACCATGGAC
>JASJGW010000040.1:0-3078 GCA_033791305.1 Gammaproteobacteria bacterium
CCTGCACCGCGGCTTTCTCCGCTTTCCAGATTTCTTCCAGGTCGGAATACTCGCGTTCCAGCGAGTCGATTTCTTCCTGCAGATTGCCCTGGCGTTTAACCGACGCCTCGTCACTCTCCTTGTTCAGTGCCTCGCGTTCAATTTTCAACTGGATCAGGCGCCGTTCCAGGCGATCCATCACTTCCGGCTTGGAATCGATCTCCATACGAATGCGGCTGGCGGCTTCGTCGATCAGGTCGATGGCTTTGTCCGGCAACTGCCGGTCGGTAATATAACGGTGTGACAGGGTGGCCGCTGCGACAATGGCCGGATCGGTAATCTGTACCCCATGATGCACTTCGTAGCGTTCTTTCAGACCACGCAGGATGGCAATGGTATCCTCGACGCTCGGTTCATCCACCAGCACCTTCTGGAAACGCCGCTCCAGTGCGGCATCCTTCTCGATGTATTGACGGTATTCATCCAGCGTCGTGGCACCCACGCAATGCAGTTCACCCCGTGCGAGTGCCGGCTTTAACATGTTACCGGCGTCCATCGCTCCTTCGGCCTTGCCGGCGCCAACCATGGTATGCAGTTCGTCAATAAACAGGATAACCTGCCCTTCCTGCTTGGACAGGTCATTCAGGACAGCTTTCAGGCGTTCTTCAAACTCACCACGAAATTTCGCGCCCGCAATCAGGGCGCCCATATCCAGCGACAACAGGCGCTTGCCCTTGACACCTTCAGGCACTTCACCATTGATAATGCGCTGTGCCAGACCCTCCACGATTGCGGTCTTGCCCACGCCGGGCTCACCAATCAGCACAGGGTTGTTCTTGGTTCGCCGTTGTAACACCTGGATCGTCCGGCGAATTTCGTCATCCCGCCCGATCACCGGATCAAGTTTGCCCTGCTCGGCACGCTCGGTCACATCAATCGTAAACTTCTCCAGTGCCTGGCGCTGATCCTCGGCATTGGGATCATCGACCTGCTGACCACCCCTGAGCTTATCAATCGCCTGTTCTATCAGGTGCTTGCTGGCACCGGCCTTGCTCAACAACTTGCCGACATTGCCCTTGTCCTGCAGGGCCGCCAGGACAAACAATTCACTGGAGATATAACTGTCCTTGCGTTGCTGGGCCAACTTATCGGTAACATTCAGCAATCGGCTCAGATCGTTGGAAACATGCACTTCACCGGCTGCACCCTCGACCTGTGGCATCTGCTCCAGCAACTCACTCAACTGGGAACGAAACAGGTTCACGTTGACGTCTGCCTGTGACAGCAAGTGACGTACGGTTCCGCCCTCCTGGTCCAGCAGGGCCGCCATCAAATGTGCCGGCTCGATAAACTGATGATCACGACCGACCGCAAGACTCTGGGCATCTGCCAGCGCCTGCTGGAACTTGCTTGTCATTTTATCCATGCGCATGAAAACTGTTCTCCACTTGATACAGAAATATAACTACATAGGTGGGGTATATTGAGACGTTTTCAAGGCCTTTTGGCCAGCATTCCGTAGTGTTCTTTTAACAGCCACGCCGTCCCCGGCGCGAATCGCGGCGAGACGCCGCTCCTGTGAGGAGATCAATGCAGCGTCGAATGTGTTGAATAGATAAGCAGGATACCGGCGGCTATCAGTGCCACCTGCTGTATGGTTGCGCTGCCCTCGACCCGCTGATGCAGGGTTGGTATCAAGTCAGCCACGGCGATGTAGATAAAACTGGAAGCCGCAATCGCCAGTACAAAAGGCAACGCCGCCTGCATCTGCTGCAGGGTGAAATAAGCAAGCACACCGCCAATAACGGTCGTCAGACTGGTGAGAATGTTATATACAAATGCCCGGCCCCGGGTAAAACCACTGTGCAGCAGCACCGCGAAATCACCTACTTCCTGCGGGATCTCATGGGCGGCGACCGCAACACTGGTAACCACACCCAGGTGGATGTCGGTCAGGAAAGCACCGGCAATCAGGATGCCATCAAGGAAATTATGCAGGCTGTCACCCACCAGGATCATGGTCCCGGTAGAATGGTCATGGCTCTTCTGGTCAGGCGCATGCACCTCACAATGATCAGCATGGCAATGCCGCCACAACACCAGTTTTTCAAGCAAAAAGAATCCCAACAGGCCCAGCAACACCGCCATCGGAATCACATGGGTATCGGTACCCGTCGCAGATTCAAGCGCATGTGGCAACAAGCCCAGAAAGGCAGCACCCAGCAAGGTACCCGTTGCAAAACTCACCAGGTGTGGCAATAAATGATTGCGTAACGACTCACTTAGCACCAGGAACAGTGCGGCTGCCAGGACGCTCAGCAAACCGCCCAGCAGGCAGAAAAGAATTATCCAGGACAGCAACGGCATTTGGTTCTTCCAGACAGATACGCGGCGGCCATCATACCCTACCTGATCCCTGAAAAGTGCCCCGCCATTACTGATTCAACCTGAATTAAAAAAAGCAGACACCCGGCATGATCTGGTTCTGAAGCCGTTATTCTTCCAGCCAGATCAGTGTCGCCATCCGGCCGGTCGCACCGTCACGCCGGTAGGAATAAAACCGCTCCGAGTCCGTGAAACTGCAAAAACCACCCCCGCAAACCATCGTTACCCCGCAATCGGCCAGCCGTTGCCGGGCCAGCCGGTACAAGTCTGCAAACCACTCCCCGTCCGAGCCTTGAATGAAGGCCCTGCCTGCCTCTTGATCGTGCGCCATAAAGGTATCCCGGACCTCATCGCCAACCCGGTAGGCCGACGGGCCAATCGCCGGTCCCAGCCATGCCAGCAAGGTCTCACCCGGCCGCCCCATCGCCATAGCCGCCTGCTCAATTACACCGGCAGCCAGCCCGCGCCAGCCGGCATGAATCGCCGCCACACACTGGCCGGCAGTATCGCATAACAGAACCGGCAGGCAATCTGCCGTCAGCACTGCACAGACAACGCCCGTCTGTGAACTATAGGCCGCATCCGCAGTCGGGGACCCCCCGGCAGTGGCCGCATTTACGACCTCGGTGCCATGGACTTGCTGCAACCACACCGGCTGTCCTGGCAGCCCGAGTGCCCGCTGCAGGGTTTGGCGGTTGGTCATGACCGCCTCCG
>JASJGW010000041.1:0-10000 GCA_033791305.1 Gammaproteobacteria bacterium
GCCTGTTACATCTAAGTGCCCTGGGTGCTGATCAGGCGACAGGTACTAGTCAATACCTCCGTAGTAAAGGCGAAGGAGAAAACTTGCTGCATACTTTTGGCCAGAAAGACCTCCAGGTCACCAGTTTTCAACCCTCGGTCATCTTCGGTGCCGGCGACAGCTTTTTTAACCGCTTCGCCTCCCTGCTGAAAATTGCCGGACCGGTGTTTCCACTCGCCTGTCCCGACAGCCGGTTTGCACCTGTCTGTGTCACAGACGTTGTCGAAGCCATGTGTCGGTCCATTGATGATGCAACCGGTGGTGAGCGCCTGGATCTTTGCGGCCCGGAAACCTTCACCCTGGCTGAGCTGGTTGGCTACACCCGTGACCTGTTGCAACTGAAGTGCCATATTGCCGGATTGAACGACTCACTCTCTCGCCTGCAGGCAAGCGTGCTCGGGCTGTTGCCGGGAAAACCTTTCAGCATGGACAACTATTACTCGCTGCAACATGACAGTGTGTGTGCAAACAATGCATTACCGACGCTCGGTATTGCCCCAACACCAATGGCTGCCGTGGTACCCGCCTATCTCGCCGGCCGGAATGCACGTGGCCATTACCCGGGATTTCGCCGTCATTCCCGGCGCGACTAAACCACACCGGAGACAGGGCATTGGAAATCTACCTGGTCGGTGGTGCGGTGCGCGACAAGCTACTGGGGCTCCCGGTCACAGAACGTGACTGGGTCGTCGTTGGGACAACAGCGGACGCCATGCTGGAGCTGGGGTATACGCCGGTGGGCAAGGATTTCCCGGTATTTCTGCACCCAAAGACCAGGGAAGAATATGCGCTGGCACGTACCGAGCGCAAAACCGGCCCAGGCTATACCGGCTTTGAGACCTGTGCCGGTCCCGACATCAGCCTGCAGGAAGATCTGTTGCGCCGTGACCTGACCATTAACGCCATGGCTGAAACCCCCGCCGGTGAACTGGTCGATCCCTATGGTGGCAGGGATGACCTGGACAATGGCACACTGCGCCATGTATCACCCGCCTTCGCCGAAGATCCGGTGCGGATACTGCGCGTCGCCCGTTTTGCCGCACGCTTTGCAAAATGGGGTTTCCGTGTCGCCCACGCGACCAACACTCTGATGCGCACCATGGTGAACAATGGCGAGATCAAGTACCTGGTACCGGAACGTGTCTGGGCCGAACTGGTCAAAGCACTGGCAACGGAGACACCGGCGCAATTCTTCAAGGTGCTGGCAGCCTGCAGTGCACTGGGCACGCTGTTTCCGGAATTCAAGCCACTGACGCAGAACAACACAACAAACGAACATGGACTGGCCGCCATCGAGCTTCCCGTCCTGAAACAGGCAGTCACCCTGAGTGATGATATTACCGTGCGTTTCGCAGCACTGATCTGTGATATCGACAGGGGCACGGCAACCGGGTTTGACAACGACGGACTCGCGGCACTGTGTGAACGACATCGTGTACCAAACGCCTGCCGCGACCTTGCCAGTATGGCATTGCAACAATGCGGCCAGGCGCAGGCCGCTGACAGCCTGAGTGCTACTCAACTACTGGACCTTTTAACTGTCCTTGACGCTTTCCGGCGGCCTGAGCGTCTTGGTCAATTCCTGATTGTCTGCGTGGCCAATGCCAGGGCAAGTCAACATGACTTCAATGGAGCACATCTGCAGCCGGCACTCGCAGCAGCCCGGTCAGTCCGTGCCAATGAGTTAGCGCAACAGGGATTGTCCGGCAAGGAAATCGGTGCAGCCCTGCAGCAGAAACGTATTGCGGCAATTGAAGCTGTCCTGTCGCAGGGCTAGACAAACAGCAACAGCAGAAAACCTCCCAGCAACAGCCGGTAGACCACAAACGGCAGCATCCCGACCTTTTCGATCAGGCGCATGAAGAAGTGAATACTCAGGTAGGCACTCACGCCGGCAACCACCGTACCCAGCACAATCACCCCCCAGTCAACCGGCTCTGCCTGTTGCAGCAATTGCAGCGATTCATAGCCGCCAGCCATGAGTATCACCGGCACCGACAGCAGAAATGAAAACCGCGCAGCCGCTGACCGCGTCAAACCCAGGGCCAGTGCGGCCGTCATGGTAATGCCGGAGCGCGAGGTACCCGGAATTAATGCCAGTGCCTGTGCCAGGCCAATCCACAGAACATCGGTAATTCCGAGGGTGGCTTCGGTACGAATTTTCTGACCACGCAAATCTGACAGCCCCAGTAACAACCCGAAGCCAATCGTCGCCGCTGCGATAACCAGTGGCGAGCGCAGGGTGTTCTCGATGAAGTCATGAAACAACAGGCCGACCATTGCAACAGGCACTGTTCCGAACACCACCAGCCAGGCCAGCCGTGCATCGGCATTCAATTGCCAGCTTACGCAGGATTGTCCCCAGGCAGACAACAGGCAGGCCACGTCCTGGCGAAAATAGGCAATAACCGCCATCAGCGTACCGACATGTACTGCTACGTCAAAAGCCAGCCCCTGGTCAACCCAGCCAAGCAGGCGTGGCAACAGAATCAGGTGTGCAGAACTCGATACGGGCAGGAATTCAGTCAGGCCCTGCACCAGGGCCAGCAGGATTGCGTGTAAATAATCCATAAAATCTTTCTACTTATTAAAAAATTACAGGCGCTCGCGCTGATCCTGCAGCCGGAAGCCGGGCACCGGGATATCAATTCCCCGCGTCAGCCCGATACATTTAAAACGCTCGCCCATCTCGCCCGGTAATATGAGAGTCTTCGCCTGTTGCGCCGCTTTCATATAGTCGATTGTATCCGTTGGCCCGGACTGCAGCAGGAAGTCCTCCAGCCCGCAGTCCAGCAGAAAATATGTCTGCGTTGTGTAGCCCGCCACGTCAAGAGCAGCAGCGACCGCCGCTGCTGCAATCGCAGTAAAATTCACATGCGCCGTAATGTCCTGCAGGCCCGGCCATAATAACGGATCAGCATGTGCATGTTGCCGATAATGGCACATTAATGTACCGCTGCTGCGCTGCGGATGAAAAAGTTCACGCTGCGGGTAACCATAATCAATCAACAGCATCAGCCCCTGATCCAGGCATTCGGCAACCGTTTGCAACCAGGGCTGCAAGGATGTATTAAATTCCGAGATATAGCCCGCACACAGATTGCTGCCGCTTATGCAGTCTTCAATACATGCTGTTACGTCACTGGTTTCACCGGCCTGCAGCTGCCACGCGAAACCCTCACCCTCACTGCGCACATGAAACAAGGCAGCAGCTGCACCGTCCCACTGGAAACGCTCGACAGACATGGCGTCCAGCACCTCATTGGCCAGCATGACACCGCAAAAACCAGCACCAGGCAAGGCGTCAATCCAGCTGACCTTGTCCAGCAGCTGTGGTAAATACCTGCCTATGGCTTCCTGTTGCCTCGCCTTGAGCTCGGCACTGCGCTCCAGCACCAGATAGCGGTCAGGCAGACAACCCATGCACTCCAGCTCACCCAGCAGGTCTATGGCCAGTTGCCCGCTGCCTGCACCGAATTCGAGGATATCGCCACCACCCAGCGACTGCAGCACAGCGCCACAGGATCGTGCCAGGCAACGCCCGAACAATGGCGATATTTCCGGCGCAGTGACAAAGTCGCCACCGGCACCAAACTTGCGGCCACCTGCACTGTAATAGCCCAGGCCCGGTGCGTACAGACAGCGTTCCATGAAATGCGAAAACGGGACTGCACCACCGGCTGCCGCGATTTCCTGGTGGATCAGCCTGGCAAGTTCTGCACTGAGGCCAAGCTCATGCGATGACGGCCTGGGGAGTTCATTCATGATTTAATGAAAACATCCGGCATTCATTTGACAACGGGTGGCCAGTCGACCCGCGTCAGTACTTGTCGGCTACCATCAAATGCTGCCCACATCTCTGCATAACGGGTACCGGTTACGGGATGCTGCTCCGACCCGGCTATCTCTGCCAGCGGTGCCAGCACAAAGGCATAGCGGTCAATATCATTACGCGGCAACACCAGCTTGCCTTCACTCATCACCAGGTCATCATAAAGCAGCAGGTCAAGATCAAGGGTTCGCGCAGCAAGCCTGGCAGTGCGTAAACGACCATGGTGGTTTTCTATTGCATGCAGCCGATCCTGAACTTCGCGGGGCGAATCCTCGGTGCGAAAGCCGACCACCAGGTTGTAAAACGGGGTACTGTCAAAACCAACCGCATCACTCTCGTAAACGGATGACTGCTCCAGTTCTCCGTAGTCTGTTGCCAGCTCCCGCAATGCCGCATCGATGTTCTGCTCGCGATCAATGTTGCTGCCTATACTGACATAAACACGGGCCATGCAGCTTTACCCCCGGCTACCGCGTTCAATAATGACACCCACATCACGGGAACCGCGTACCGCTCCCGGCTTGCGCACTGTCAGTTTCAGCCAGGGCACACTGAACTCTGACAGCACAATCCCTGCGATTTTTTCTGCCAGCGTTTCAACCAGCTGGTATTCGCTGTCTTCGACAAAGGTGATCAGGCGTTTCGCAACCGCCTTGTAGTTCAGCGTATCATCAATGGCATCGGTGGCCGCTGATTTCTCAATATCCGTACCCATTTCCAGATCCAGGCTGATAGTCTGTTTGACCTTGCGTTCCCAGTCATAGATACCAATGATGGTCTCGATGCGCAGCTCATTAATAAATACGATATCCATAGACTGTGACCCTGTTAATGTGCGGGCTCAATATAGAGCCTCACCGTGCTGTTGACCAGCACCGCAATCAATGTCTTGACCTGCGGGCGGTTAACGATTCCAATGGCTCACCATGAATATTGACTATCTGCTGGTGCCGGGCGGCTACCTGTTCGGTTCGGTTTCCACCGCCATCATCGTTTGCAGGCTCATGGGCCTGCCGGATCCGCGCACCGAGGGATCAGGTAACCCGGGGGCGACCAATGTGGCACGTCTGGGCGGTAAAAAGGCGGCAGCACTGACTCTCACGGGCGACATGCTGAAAGGCCTGATACCGGTATTGATTGCCCATGCCATGCAGGCGGGTCCGGTAATACTTGCCGCCACCGCACTGGCGGCCTTCCTGGGACACCTCTACCCGGTCTTTTTCGGTTTCCAGGGTGGCAAGGGGGTGGCCACGGCACTGGGTGTCATCTACGGGCTCTATTGGCCGGTGGGTTTGCTGACCACGGCAATCTGGCTAGTCATGGCCCTGCTGTTTCACTATTCCTCACTTGCCGCACTCACTGCAATACTGCTGACACCGCTCGGTTTTATGTGGCTGTGGCCGGAGCCACCGATCATCATCGCCATGGTGGTGATGACGGTACTGCTGTACTGGCGGCACCGCAGCAACATTGCTAACCTGCTGAGCGGCAAGGAAGGCAAGATAGGTTTCGGGAAAGTGAACAAATCATAGGAGCGGATCACAGCCACGAACATACACCGGTGAAAGAAAATCTTGCAGATGCGATCCGCTCCTACAGGTTCGTATCAAGCACAGGCAACGCCTCCAGTGACCAGCGTGGCGTGGCCTTGATGCTCAGACTTTCATACTGGCCGGCCTGCAGGCGCCGGTACCCGGCGTAGGCGATCATGGCACCATTGTCAGTACAGAATGCCGGTCGCGGGTAACAGACCCGCCCGCCCGCTTCAGCCATTAACTCACCCAGACGTTCACGCAGACGGACATTGGCACCCACACCACCGGCAATCACCAGCGTCTGCAAGCAGGTCTGTGCAAGTGCACGACGACACTTGATTGCCATGGTGTCGACCACCGCATCCTCGAATGCGCGCGCGATATCGGCGCGGTCCTGGTCTGTCTGGTCTGATTCACGCCAGGTATTCAGCGCAAATGTCTTCAGACCGCTGAAACTGAAATCCAGCCCGGGCCGGTTCGTCATGGGCCGCGGGAAGGTAAATCGCCCGGAAGCACCTTCCAGCGCCAGTGCCGCCAGTGCCGGCCCACCGGGATAGGACAGTCCCAGCACAGTCGCAGTCTTGTCAAAGGCCTCACCCACGGCGTCGTCAATGGAGTCACCCAGCACCCGATATTCGCCGATACCGCCAACGTCTACCAGCAGGGTGTGCCCCCCCGAGACCAGCAGCGCCAGAAACGGGAACCGGGGTGGATCGGCTTCCAGCATGGGCGCCAGCAGGTGACCTTCCATATGGTGAATACCAATGGCCGGCACACCCCAGGTCCACGCCATGCAACGGCCGGCTGTGGCACCGACCAGCAAGGCACCCACCAGCCCAGGCCCGGCCGTATACGCCACTCCGGTAATGTCTTTTTTATAAACGCCAGTCTTATCAAGCACTTGATTAACCATCGGCAGCAGCTTGCGAACGTGATCACGGGAGGCCAGCTCCGGGACTACGCCCCCGTATTTCGCATGCACATCAATCTGGCTGTACAGGGCATCGCCCAGCAAACCACGCGCGCTGTCGTAAATCGCCACCCCGGTTTCATCACAGGAAGTCTCTATACCAAGCACAATCATGGCCTGTATAGTAAACGCCAGCGATTGTTACACAAGGAAATTTTGCCTTTTCCTGCGGACGTGTATAGAATGCGCAGCCCTATTAACAGTGCTGTATTAGCTGAGATTTGTATGCCAAATGTACGTGTAAAAGACAACGAACCCTTTGAAATAGCCATTCGCCGTTTCAAACGCGCCTGTGAAAAAGCGGGAATTCTGGCTGAAGTTCGCCGCCGTGAGTTTTATGAAAAACCCGCGCAAGAACGAAAACGCAAAATGGCCGCAGCCATAAAACGCGCGCAGAAAAAAGTTTCCCGCGAACTCGCCCGACGCATTCGCCTGTACTGACACCCCGCTGCTTTACCGGATGTCACTCAAGGACCACATATTGCAGGATGTTAAGGACGCCATGCGGTCCAGGGACAAACCGCGTCTCGCAACCCTCCGGTTGATCACGGCAGCCATCAAGCAGCAAGAGATCGACGAACGCATCGAACTGGATGACGCACAGGTGCTGGCCCTGCTCGACAAGATGTGCAAGCAGCGCCGCGAGTCCATCAGCCAGTTTGAAAAAGCCGGTCGGGACGACCTGATCGCCCAGGAAAACAGCGAACTGGAACTTATCCAGACCTATCTGCCAGAACAACTCGGTGCGGATGAAATTGCGGCCCTCATTGACGCCACCATGGCTGCCACCGGGGCCGCTTCTATAAAGGATATGGGCAAGGTCATGGGACAGCTGAAACCCAAGCTGCAGGGCCGTGCAGACATGGGCGCGGTTAGTGCCATGATCAAGGCCAAACTGGGCTGACAGCAGGCTTGCCGCATCTGTCTCGCCAGTGCCGGTTCAACCTGGTTAAAGATATTATTGCCACGAAACCCATGGATAAACTCGAATGGATAAATGCCTTAATAGCGATTTTTCCGTGTACTTTCGTGAATCCCGTGACCATTAAATAATAAAACAGTCACTCAGCTTGAGTTGCAGCGGTATCCGGAATATGGGCAACCCCGGGCTTTCGGGCCCGCAGCTTTCATTCAGGCCTTATCCGCTTTAACCTTGCTGATATGTCCGGCCGCATTCCCCAGTCATTCATCGACGAGGTACTCAACCGCACCGATATCGTTGAGGTCATCGACAGGCGTGTCCCGCTCAAAAAAGCCGGCCACGAATTCAAGGCCTGCTGCCCGTTTCACAACGAAAAAACACCATCATTCACCGTCAGCCAGGTAAAACAGTTTTATCACTGTTTTGGCTGTGGCGAGCACGGCACCGCGATCACCTTCCTGATGGATTACGAGCACATGGAATTTGTGGAAGCGGTTGAAGAACTGGCACGCCGTGCCGGGCTCGAAGTCCCGCGCGAGACCGGTGCTGTACAAAGCCGAACAGCATCAACATTGCCTCACTACGCCCTGCTGGAGCGTATTGCCGACTACTACCAGGAACAACTGCGCACCCACCCGCAGGCCGGTCGGGCAGTTGAATACCTTAAGCAGAGAGGACTCACCAGCGAAGTTGCGGCTCGTTTCAATATTGGTTTTGCCCCGCCTGGCTGGGAAAATCTCGCAGCGGCCCTCGATGCAGACAATACTGTCCGCAAGCAACTACTGGAGCTCGGCCTTACCATTGAACGTGACACCGGCAACAGCGCCTATGACCGCTTTCGGGACCGTGTCCAGTTTCCAATCCGTGACCGGCGTGGCCGCACCATCGGCTTTGGTGGCCGCGTGCTCGATGACAGTGCGCCCAAGTACCTGAATAGCTCCGAATCACCGGTCTTTCATAAAGGCCAGGAGTTGTACGGATTATTTGAAGCCCGCAAGGCCGTACGCAAACTGGAACGCCTCCTGGTGGTTGAGGGATATATGGATGTGGTTGCGCTCGCACAGTTTGGGATCAACTACGCCGTGGCAACACTGGGAACAGCTACCACCCATGAACACCTCGAACGACTCTTCCGTACGGTCCCGGAAGTCGTGTTCTGTTTTGATGGCGACCGCGCCGGGCGGGAGGCTGCCTGGCGGGCACTGGAGAATACCCTGCCTGTACTGCGTGACGGGCGTGAAGCTCGATTCCTGTTCTTGCCAGATGGTGAAGACCCGGATTCACTGGTACGCAAAATAGGCAAAACGGCGCTTGAACAACAGATTGCGACAGCGACACACCTGTCGGATTTTTTCTTTGAGCGTCTCGCGACAAAACTTGATATCAACAGCATCGATGGACGCGCACGGCTGGTGACACTGGCCAAACCCCTGCTATCCAAACTGCCTGACAGCACATTCCGGCAACTCATGGTTGAACAACTGGCCGGCCTGACCAAAACCACACCCGGCCTGATTGCCGGCCGCCTGGAAATACCACCACCAACTGCCAGTCCGTCGCCCCCTCAAAAACCGGCGCCTGCCCGTCAATCAGGACAGAAGAGCCCGGTCAGGCAAGCCCTTGAACTGCTCCTGTACCAACCATCACTGGCCGCTGATATCAGCCAGCCGGCATTTCTGCAAAACTGTGATGTAGCCGGTACCACTCTGCTGATTGAAGTACTGGAACTGCTTCAGCAACAGCCTGAACTCAGCACAGGTGCGCTGCTGGAGCACTGGCGGGGGCGTGAAGAAGATCGATATCTGTACCAGTTGGCGCGCTGGACACCGCCACTGGACAATCTTGAATTACTGGCAGATCTGCAAGGCCATATCAACGATATTCAACGCCAATACATTGAAAACCGTATAGAATTTCTGGATGGCGAACAGAGACACAGGCAGCTCAGCAGCGCAGAAAAACAGGAGTATGGAGAACTACTGATTCAGAGTCACACCGTGCGCCAGCACTGACAGATGGGTAATTCGTCAAGTTTTCGACTTGTTTTTATTGTGGTTCACCTCCATACATTAGTCTATACTGGTGAATTAATTTCGCACCCTATACGCTTACTGGTTACGGGCACTCAACCTGCCTGCGGATAACTATGGACAAAGACCAACAATCAAGACTGAAACTGCTGATAGAAAAAGGCAAGGAGCAGGGTTTCCTCACCTATGCCGAAGTCAACGACCACTTGCCGGAAGATATTGTTGACCCCCAGCAAATCGAAGACATCATTGGCATGATCAACGACATGGGCATCCTGGTACATGAAGTGGCACCGGATACCGATTCCCTGTTACTTGCCAGCACCAAGAATACTGCCGATGAAGATGCGGCTGAGGAAGCAGCTGCCAATCTGGTTACCGTTGACAGTGAATTCGGCCGGACAACTGACCCGGTCCGCATGTACATGCGCGAGATGGGCACAGTTGAACTGCTCACACGGGAAGGCGAGATCGTTATTGCCAAGCGTATCGAGGATGGCCTTAATCAGGTACTGAAGGCACTGGCGATTTTTCCGGAAACAGCCGCCACACTGCTACGCGGCCATGAGCGTGTCGAGGCAGGTGAAATGCGCCTGACCGACCTGATCACCGGTTTTATTGATCCCAACGCTGAAGAACCTGAAATCCCCGCACCACAGGCACCGCGACCTG
>JASJGW010000042.1:0-5381 GCA_033791305.1 Gammaproteobacteria bacterium
AGGGTCCCGACATAGGCCTTGTTCATTTGTCGGCTGTATAGAAGGTACAGGCCGGCGGTGAGGAAACCAGGAACCAGAAAATAGACAGGACTATCAAGATGTTGCATCAATATCAGTAATACGCCGCACAGCATTAATGCCAGCGGCAGCACCAGTGCAATTGACATGGCGCGCGCCCGACCCTGCATATAGTCGGGAAGGACATTAAAGAACATGCTTCTGACCGGGTTTCTGAAGGCCGGCATGAGGACATCCTTGTTGAAGCTGCCAAGTATGGCGGACGGCAGGGAAAAACTGAATGTCAGGACGGTCAGGCAGGCTATGGTGGTCCACGGAAATAACAGGTTGATAGTGCGCACACCAACATGCCGGATTGCCCGGTTGGTAACAAACAACTGTAAAACCAGTGCGACTGCACTGGTTGTAGCCGTCAGCAGACCAAAAAATCGGGTCAGACTCTCTTCTGTGTCAAATGTCTGGGTGTAAATCCGGTTGGCGCTGTAACAGAGGATGTAGAAGGACAGCACCATGAAAAACAGTGCCAGTGACGAGGCACGCAGGAGACTGGATCGATAGGTGAATTTTATACCCTGGTGTACCTGTTCGACACAGTCCCTCAACAGGTTCTGTGATTTCTTCGGAGCACGGAAATGTGTGGAAGTACCGTGGTGCTTGTGCCTGAACATGATGACGACAGCGCCTGTCACCAGTAAGCCGCACCAGAGCAACAGCAGGTTCTGTGTCCCGAATACCGGGGCAGCAACGACCAGTAACAGCCCGCCGGTAATGGTGCCAATCTGGGCGCCGGCATAGACCAGCGGCGTCAAGCGCTTGGCCTGCAAGGTGTTCATGTTCTGGTTCATATAAAGCGCAGCATGTACCAGCAGTACTTCGGATGCGACCTCATAGACAAGGTAGTAGGCCGGGTAAATCAGAGCGCTGCTGCTCGCTGACATGGCAAACCAGCTGGCGAGGACCAGCACAATCAGGGTGGCAAATAGTGCACGGAAGAATTTTTCTGCAGGGATACGGTCTGCAAAGGCGGCATACACTAGGCTGACGGCTGCCAGCAGCATGCTCTGGATGATGTACATCAATGGCAGGTATTCAATGCCCAGCCGCTTCAGGAACAGGGCATCCGCTGTGCTGCGTCCAATGGCCATGCCGGCGCTGACCAGCATGAAGAAAAACAGGAAGTACAGCACACTGCCGCGTTCTCCCGGCTGGATAAGCAGCTTTCTTTCAAGTTGGTTTATCATGTCGGGCGCTGTTTGCGGGGGTGTGCTGGAAAGCGAGATTTTTCACGCGCTTCGCCATTGGCTGCATGTTGCCTGCCGTCGGGTTTATGTTGCTGAACTGATTGCTGTTGTTATCTGTGGTGTAACTCATGGCCCGGAAAGTTCGTGGTTTGCTTTTTTATGTTAGTTTGTGAGTTGTGTCATAGAGCCTTGTTGCCAGAATCTTGTTCAGGTTTCTGAATACCTTTGTTGCGATGTACGGGTAGCGCCGACTGAGCCGGTCGAGGTTGCTCTGTGTCAGGCATAACAGGCGACTGTTTTCGGCAACATCGACATCAGCCGTACGCTGTTCATAGAACAGGCCTGCTTCCCCGACTACATCCCCGCGCTCATGGGTCGCCAGTTTTATGCGGCCGTCTTCCCCCTCAATCGACGTGAGCAGCTTTCCTTCTATAACAACATACATTTCAGAAGCGCTGTCACCGGCGCGGATGATGCGCTTGCCTTTTGGTACCCTGACAATCCTTGCCATCAGGGCAACAATCCTGGCCTGGGATGCCCTGAGGCCCTTGAGCAGCGGAATCGATTCCTGCGGGTTTTCGCCGAGGTCGAGTGTCAAGGCATCCCAGAGTGTGGTGAAACGGACACTGGCGCAGAGGGCGGGGGTCAGGAGGAAGTCACTGAACCAGGCGATGGCCAGGGCGTAGGATGCCATCAGCCCGACATGGGCCTGCATGCGCAGTTCGCTGGTCATTAATACCAGGAAACCCAGGCAGAGACCGATGGATGTGAGGGTGACCGGCCTGCCGACGGCCTTCAGGGCCAGCAATGTGGCCTTTCTGTCGTTTGCATGACGGTGGACTTCCCGGTTGAAACGCGAGAAATAGTGGATGGTATCGTCAATTGCGATGCCGAGTACCATGGGTGCAATCAGGCTGGTACTCGGGTTCAGACTGATGCCGAAGAAACCCAGTGAACCAAAGTAAACGGCAACCGGGATGATGTTCGGTATCAGGGCGATGGCGCCGATTTTCGGGGACATGAACATCACGGTCAGTATGGCGTAGACGAATACCAGTGCGAGTGCAATACTCCTGGCCTGACCGACGATAATATTTGTGAGCGTTTCGCTGATGAGTACCGGGTTGCCGGTTATGGTCGGGGTAAGGTGCTCCGGAAACTGCGCAAGCCTTGGCTGTATGCGTTCAAGCAGTTCAGACATTTTGTCTGAATTGATCACCTTGGACCGGACGATCAGATTGGCTGTCCTGAAACGGGTATCCACAATGCTGTCGAGTTCCTCACTGGAACTGAGAAACAACAACTGTGTGATCAGGCGTTTGTTGTCCGGTATCTTGTGGAAGGCCGGGTCATTGTTGTGAAATGCCTGGTTTATCAGCATCAGGTAATCAGCGACAGAAACAGTGTCACCGATCTCGGGTTGCTGTTCCAGCCAGTTCTGCAGTTCTGTCAGTGTTTCAAGGTTGCGCGGGTCCTTGAATGTGTCTGTATGGGTGCCTTCAATAACAATGTAGAAATGGTTGGCACCACCGAGTTTGTCATTAACAATATTAAAACCCTTGCGGACATCGGAATCACTGGCGAAATTGGTGATGGACTCGGTGCTGACATGGATCTGTATCATGCCGACCAGGGCAAGCAGAAAAAGAGTACCGAAGGCCATAAAGATCTTGCGCTGGTGATTCAGGTCAAATAATGCGACCCGGTCAACAAAGCGGTCAAATCCCTTGCTGAATATGGGATTTTCGGATATTGCTGGAACCCCGGGTTTACGGTCGAGCAGCTTCAACAGGGCAGGCGTGAAGGTGATCGAGAGGACGGTAATATAAACCACGCCAATCGCCGCGAATATGCCAAATTCCTGTACCGCACCGATCGGGTTGGTCATCAGTGCAATAAAGCCGGCAATTGTTGTCAGTCCCGTGAGCATGACCGGCAGTGTCATGTGCTTCAGTGTCCGGGTGATTATCGTGTTGTTCGGGTCCGGTTTGTGTCTCTGCTGGTGGTATTCGGATGTCACATGGACTGCATAGGAGAATCCCAGGATCATTAACAGCGGGGGTACCAGTACCGAGATCATACTGAGGGAATGGCCAAGTGCCGCGATGGTACCGAGGGTCAGGATGACGCCGACACCCACAGTCAGGAGCGGGGCGATAACACCCATCAGGGTGCGAAAGGAAACTGCCAGCACGATGGCGAGAATGACCGTGATCAATGGTGGTGTCCAGATCAGGTCGTCAACCAGCAGGTCAACCATGGCGAACTTGAAGTAGGGCGATCCTGTCATGAAGACTTCATTGTTGCCCTGTTCTTCCTCCACGATGCGGGTTATTTCTTCATGGATTCCGCCACTGATATATTCACTGTCCGAGATATCATGGAAATAGACAACCAGTGCCGTTGCCTGTGCATCTTTTGAGATCAGGTTGCCCGAATAGAGCGGGTTGCCAAGCATGCGTGCCTTTATTTGTTCGCGGCTTGCAGAACCGTCTTCCAGTGCTGTGCTAAAAGGAGAGATATCAAGCCCGCCGTCAATGCTGCGAATGTCTACGGCATTGGCAAGTGATGACACGTGGTGCACAGCATCGATGCTCTCAATGCGCCCGGTAATCCGGCTGACGGGATCCATCGTGTCAGCTGTAAAAATGTCATTGGAGGCAAATGTAATAATGAGTGTTTCATCACTGCCGAACAGTTGTCGGGTTTTGTCATAGAACTGTTTTGCCGCCATGTTTTCCGAGAACAGGCGATTTGCGGATGGGTCGATATTGAGCCGCATAGTGCCCGTGGCGGGGTCAAAGATGGCTGTCAGAGCGAGTGCGGACAGTGCTATACACAGCAACAGGGTAAGTCCCGTATAGCGCGAGACCAGTTCGGAAATCTTATTGATGATACCCATCAATCGGTGAATAGGGGCGGTGCATCTTTCTGCTTCAGTTGTTCCGGGTCGAACAGCTCATCATCCAGTGGGATGTCGGTGATGATTTTCTGAATAACCAGCTGTGTTTCTGTCTTGTCGCGAACATCACGCATGAGGAGTTCACGCGGGACATGAATATTCCCCGTTTTTTTTATTGCTGCCGAGTCAATGGTCATGGTCTTGCGCAGCTGGTGCCCGCGTTCATAGAGATCTGTTTTCAGTGCGACACAGGTTTCAATATCAATGTAGGTAGATATCTTCTCATAGCCGGAATTGTCATCGGGGTAACTGTTCACAACATACACAGAACGACCGGATAGCACTTCGTCGGGATATTGCTCGGCTTTCAAGTCAGTCAGGATGCCGTGCAGCCGTTCATAGTCTTCATAGGAGAAGTCAGTACCCAGAATGGAACTGGATATGCGTTTGGAGGTGATCTTGTGCACCATAAGCAGATCGGGCATGTAGATGTACATGTCATTCTGCGGTTCATTTTCGATAATCAGGAAGCGAGCGCCACGGACATCCAGAGGTTCGTTAAAGTGCATCAGTATTCTTGAGCGATTGTCCGGGAAGCGCTTCCAGTATACGTTCGCCTGCAATACCTGCTCATAGCCACTCTGATCGCGGGCCCGCAGTTCGATGGCCTGTGCCGATGTTAATTCCGGGGTATTTTTCTCCAGGCAGGATTTGACGACTTCCGGCACTTCCACCGCGGGAGTCAGGGCCATTTGCAGCGCCAGAAAAAGTAGCAGGAAAAGTCTGGTCATGGTGGGTGGTTCTCTGTTCTTATCTTTAAAAGTCAATATGTTATATCGTTAATTAGCTAATGGCAATTAAATGACTGAAGGTTGCAGAAGCTCAAGGTGGCAGGAGTGGGAAGCATTAGCATATAAATACATGCTAACATGCAAGTTATATCTGTGGCTGCCGACAGCGTTTCTTTGCCAGATAAGCGGCGGTCGGTCACGGGGATCCTTTCGAGCAGGCAAGAACCATGGCTGATTTAACCGGTCCAAATAACTAGCGAGTGTATAATCGACACTATAATCAACTCGAACAAGAGATTCAGAACATGAAATGCAACAACCTCATTATGGGGCGGCGGACAGGTCTGTTTTACTCCGGAGCAACTTTACAGGGGTTGCTGTTCTGGTGCCTGATGCTGGCCATCAGCCAGCCTGGTATGACGGCGCAGG
>JASJGW010000043.1:0-2908 GCA_033791305.1 Gammaproteobacteria bacterium
GGCGACGGGTGTATTTAGTGCAGCACCAGGATCTGACGCCTGTTTTCTGAGCAGTGCAATCTCCAGCCACTTTTCGAACCGGCTTACTATAATTCGAGGGTTTGAACCCCGGTACCCAACAAATAAAAAGGCCCCTGACGGGGCCTGTTTGTTTATTGGCGGAGAAGGAGGGATTCGAACCCTCGAAACGTTGCCGTTTACACACTTTCCAGGCGTGCGCCTTCGACCACTCGGCCATCTCTCCAGAGATTTGTACCCGCGTCCTGCAGGCTGGACGCGAAAGGGTAAACCAGTCGCCACTGTTGTTCAAATAAATATCCTGAAAAAAGGGTGACACTCCCGCTCAGAACCGGTGACAGGTTTGCTTGCCTGCATCCTGTTACTGACATTTCCCGGCAGTACCTCGGCCGCCGGCTCAAAAAGCAGTGTGGAGCCGTTTATTGCCCACTGTGTATGAATATAGCCTGATGGCGGGTGCTGGCAAACGCCTGGATGCAAAACGCAACGGCAAGCTGGTCGACAAGAGTAACCACAGAGGTCATAACTTCCAGGCTGGTTTGAAGATGGATGCTGGCATCCGGAACGGCAAGATGACATTATTCGGTAATCTGCGTTACGTGATGTTCAGGGATACCGACGATATTAATCGCTCCGGTGATGACGTCGACCTTGAAGTGCTCTATACAGCCTGGGCGATCATGTTCAACCCGTATGGCCGCATAATGCCGGTGCTGGAGGCATTGCTTGTACATAATTCCGAGGATATTACCTCCTTCAGTCTGTCATCCCGGGATAGTTACACAATGTCCAACGGATTGAACATCAAGTTCGGTGCACCATTACAGCCTCACCAGCGATGGTCAGGGTTATGCAGCTGGGCTTGGGCTGACATACCGCTTTTAGTCAGTAGATTAGCACCGTATTTATTTCGACGGGTACACTGCGCTTTACCCGTCAAACCATATCGGATACTTCGTCCTTGTAGCGGCCGGTAACACGCTGGTGGAGCAACGGCTCGTAATTCGACACCACCTCCCACACCTCCTGCTCTGCCTCATCCAGATCAAAGGTCTGTTCACGTACTTCCGGGGTCTTGTTGTAGTCTGTTGACGAGATTTCCCGATGCTGTCGAAGCAACTCATCCCTGTCCGGGATATCAAGCGAGAATATTTCGGCCATTTCCAGGAATCTGGCGGGGTTGTGCAACTCACTCGCAGTGCAATCATACACCTTCCTGCCGAGCTGTATCATGTAATGGCCATACCTCTGCTGCCTGCACTCTATATCCAGGGCGTACCAGAAACACAACTGGTAGTCTGTCAGCCCTTCCCACAACGGTAGTGGCAATGTATTGGGATCAGACGGACAAACAAGGTAATCAGTTCCTGTAGAGGTCCGTCCGGGTATTGTATTTCGTTCCAGCAGGCTCAAGGCAATGCGCCGGGGATTACGTCTGAGCAGTACCAGGTCTGGATACACACCGAGGTTTATCATGGGCTCGAGAAACCCCTTGCAAAACAGGTGACTGGTTTCTACAACGGTTCTCGACCTGCACGCGGCAATCACCGGGAATTTGAATTTCGTAAGAAATTTTGTTGCCTCCGCCGGTTGCGTTTGAACACGCCGCATCACATGCAAATAGTTTGGCTCTTCTTCGTGAGTGCTGTCTACATCGGGATAAAGTCTGAATAAATGATGGAGAAAGGCCGTACCCGTACGCCCGGCAGTGACTGTAAGAATAAGTTGTTTTTCTCTTATCTGCTCAATGAGCGCTTGCTGAATACCCATTGTCAGAAGCTATAATCAGGTTAATTTCAATGCTGGATTAACAAACAATCACAATTATCTGGGCCAGTTTACCCAGTTCATATAATTTGTAAACAGGGCGCAGAATTATGGAAGACATTCTTGAGAAAGTCACACTGTTGCTTCAGAAACAGGAACAACGGGCTGCAGCCACGCAACAGGCCATTGGTGAAAATCTTTACCGGCAGCTGGAGGCCCTGATCTCAATCACATCTATATTGCCCATGCGCCACCCATTGCCGCCAATGCGAGGCTGGGCAATATCACCTGATTTTGGTTCCTTGCTAATCTCGGAAATTCTAACAAGGAAACCACGGGTAGTACTGGAACTCGGCAGCGGTGTATCGACGATTTTAATCGCATATTGCCTTGAAAATATTGGCCATGGCAGGGCCATTTCTTTTGATCACGATTTTAATTTCTGCGAAAAATCACGGGACACGATAAGAGCGCACAAGCTGGGCAACATTGCAGAAGTGGTACATGCGCCGCTTAAGGAGGTCCAGCTAAAGGAGGGCAGCTGGGACTGGTACGATACAGCCCGCATTGCTCCTGACATCAAAATAGACCTGCTTGTTATTGATGGCCCCCCGGGCCAAATCCAGGATATTTCCAGGTACCCTGCCCTGCCATTGTTGCATGAGTATTTTTCAGCTGAAATTGTCATCCTACTGGATGATGCCGCACGCGCCGATGAAAAGTCCATCATTGAAATGTGGACCCGGGAGTTCCCGGATTTTGAGCATGAATATATTCCGGTTGAAAAGGGCGCAGCTGTACTACGGCGCGTGCAATAATCCTGGTCACATCAGGCTTGAGCGCTCAAAAAGGTCGTAGTTTGCCCAACGCCATGACACTAGCCCGTAACAGCTGCTGTAAATTGTCAGAAAGCAATCGAGGGACCGCGCATAATTTGGATCGCCCCCCGACACCATCACAGAGTTAACAAACACCGCCCTGCAACGGAGCTTCTTCCCTTGATCTGCTCATTTCCTGGCAAGAGCTGCTGTAACCGGTATGTTCGCCTCTTTCGGACCCATATATCCAGTCAGTGCCTTTAACCCACCTTTGAAAACATAGACGTTCTCGAAGCCGATATGGC
>JASJGW010000044.1:0-9141 GCA_033791305.1 Gammaproteobacteria bacterium
CATGTCCACTTCCATCAGGAAGTGCACCCCGCCGCGCAAATCGAGACCAAGATACATGGGCAAGGCGTTAAAGTATTCCAGCCAGGCAGGAATGGCCGGTGCCAGGTTCAGGGCAACAATATAGCCGGTCCCCAACTCGGATTTGATGTAATCGACGGCCTTGAGCTGCGCCTCGGTATCATTAAAACGCAGCAATAATCTTCCGGGAACTGACTCAACTTCCTTTACGAGAATGTCGGCTGTTGCAAGCACACTGGTCAACCTGCCGGTTACTGCCGCATCGACTTCATGATTGCGGCTGCCGGATATCTGCAAGGCCGGATCTGCACCATACAGATTGGGTAACGCATAAATCACTCCAACCACCAATACGAATATCAGCAGCAGGTATTTCCACAGGGGATACTGGTTCATCATAAGTCTAAAGATCCTTCAGGGGCCTATAGCCCTTTTATTGTTCCCTTGGGCATGAGGCTACCGACCGCACCACGCTGCAGTTTCACTGTCACACCTTCAGCAAGTTCCAGTTCGACAAAATTGTCACCCACTTTAACGATTCGGCCCAGCAGACCACCATTGGTCACCACCTCGTCACCCTTGGCGATGGCTTCGACCATTTGCTTGTGCTCTTTGGCCTTCTTGCTCTGCGGACGTATCAGCAGAAAATAGAACACCACAAAAATAAGGATCAGGGGTAAAAAGCTGGTCAGCGCGTCAGCCGGACCCTCTGGTGCTGCGGCGAGCGCATCTGATATAAAGAAACTCATGTCTTGATTCTCCCTCCAAATATTTGTACTAATGTGCAGAAACAGGTCCTGCCATGGCCATCTGCGACATAGCCACCCTGATAAAAGCGCCGTATTATGGCACAGACGGCGCCATTTGGCCTCGCAGATCATAAAAATCCTTGCGGAATGTTTGCAGCGACTGATCCTCGATGGCCGCTCGCAGCCCGGCCATCAGGTCCTGGTAATAGGTCAGGTTATGCAGGGTATTCAGGCGGGAGCCTAGAATTTCATTACATTTGTCCAGATGATGCAGGTAAGCACGGCTGTAATTCCGGCAGGTATAACAGCCGCAGGCGGTGTCTACGGGGCCGGTATCGGTTTTATTGGCGCTGTTGCGGAGCCGTACAACCCCGTCAGAGACATACAGGTGCCCGTTCCGGGCATTCCGGGTCGGCAGGACACAGTCAAACATATCAATGCCGGCATAGACGGCTTCGACGATATCTTCCGGCGTCCCTACCCCCATCAGGTAGCGCGGGGCGTTTGCGGGCATGGCAGCAACGGTGCTCCCAAGTACACGCTCACGCTCTGCCTTCGCTTCACCCACTGACAGGCCACCGAGGGCATAGCCGTCAAAGCCGATTTCCTGCAGGCCTTCGAGCGAGGCAATGCGCAGGTCTGTATACATGCCACCCTGAACGATACCAAACAGCGCTGCCGGATTATCACCGTGTGCCGCGCGGCTACGACGGGCCCAGCGCAGGGAAAGTTCCATGGAAACCTGTGCTTCTTCGGCAGTTGCCGGATAGGGTGTGCATTCATCAAAGATCATGACAATATCCGCGCCCAGTGCCCGCTGTACCGCCATGGACTCTTCCGGTCCCAGGAACACCCGGTCACCATTCACCGGTGAACTGAAGGTGACACCCTCCTCGGTAATGCTACGCAATGCATCCAGACTGAATACCTGAAAACCGCCGGAATCTGTCAGAATCGGTCCGTCCCAATGCATGAAATCATGCAAGGTACCGTGTTGAATAATGATCTCTGTGCCCGGTCGCAGCATGAGGTGAAAGGTGTTGCCGAGAATAATCTGTGCCCCCGTGGCCGTGACCTCCTCCGGCGTCATTGCCTTGACCGTACCGTAGGTACCAACCGGCATGAATGCCGGTGTTTCAACCACGCCACGGTCAAAGACCAGCCGGCCACGACGCGCCTGGCCGTCAGTCTGTGAATAGACAAACCTCATACAGGGTCCACCCGGTGCAGGTCGCGTGACGCGATAAACATGGCATCACCATAACTGTAAAAGCGGTAGTTTTGCTCAATCGCATGGCGATAGGCCGCCATCATGCGCGGGTAACCCGCAAAGGCACACACCAGCATTAACAGGGTTGACTCCGGAAGGTGAAAATTTGTCAGCATTGCATCCACACACTGAAAACGGTAGCCAGGTGTTATAAACAGGTTCGACTCACCTTTATATGGCTCAGGCACACCTTTCCGGCTGGCTGTTTCCAGGCTGCGTACCACTGTCGTCCCAACGGCCACGACACGCCCGCCCCTGCGGCGTGTTGCCGTTATCCTGTCACAGGTAGCCGCATCAACTTCCAGATACTCGTCATGCATCACATGTTCATCAAGATTCTCAACCCGGACCGGCTGGAAGGTACCCGCACCAACATGCAGTGTCACAAAAGCCATATCGATGCCGCGCACCCGAATTTGTTCCATGATGCCGGCATCGAAATGCAGACCAGCCGTGGGTGCGGCTACCGCGCCCGGTGTTTGTGCATAAATCGTCTGATATCGTGACCGGTCCAGCCGGCCATCGTCTCGTCTGATGTAAGGCGGGAGTGGCATGTGGCCGTGGGCCTCCAGAATATCCAGCACACTGTCCCCGCCGGCGAATTCCAGCCGGAACAAATCATCTACACGTTCAATGACTTGCACGACAATATTGCCCTCAAGCTGCAGACTGCTGCCGGGTCGAGGCGATTTGCTCGCCCGCACGTGTGCCAGTACCTGATGCCTGCTTGTGATACGTTCAACCAGCACTTCTACCTTGCCACCGGAGGCCTTGTTGCCCCGCAGGCGTGCCGGAATTACGCGCGTATCATTAAATACCAGCAGGTCGCCCGCGTTCAGCAAACCGGGGAAATCCGTAAATTGACCATCCACAAGCTGATCGGTATCCGGTATAACACGCAACAAACGGCTGGCACTGCGTTGCTCGCGGGGATGCGTTGCAATTTGCGCCTCGGGAAGCTCGTAATTGAAGTCTGCTCGCAGCATGCCGCTGGATGTTAGCACAGGCGTTGTCCGTGCTGGCGCTTGCCCGCACGCAGGGAATCTTTATACTAGGCGGCCTTCCGAGTTACTCGGGAAATAATGACACGCTTTTGCTTATCGCCGGGGTGGCGGAACTGGTAGACGCAGTGGACTCAAAATCCACCGGTAGCAATACCGTGCGAGTTCGACTCTCGCCCTCGGCACCAATCACAGTTAGCCCGCCATACGGGAGTTATTGTGCAACCACTAGTCACATTACAGGTTCTATAAATGTCAGGTACACGCTTTACACTTGAAGTTCAGCCACGTATTCCTGCAGCACTGCAGCGACTGGAAGACCTGGCCAACGACCTTTTCTACAGCTGGGACCGCCAAGTTCGGCGCCTTTTTATCCGGCTTGACAAGGATCTCTGGAGCAGTTCCGGCCATAACCCCAAGACGTTTCTGCGCCGCATATCCCAGCAAAGGCTGGAAGCCGCAAACGATGACCGGGTTTTCATGGAAGATTTTCATCGGGTACTGTCAGCCTTTGATACCTATCACGAGCAGGGCATAAGCCCCGCCGTCAGTGCACACTTGAATCAGGATGAAGACCTGATTGCCTATTTCTGTGCAGAGTTCGGTTTCCATGAAAGCCTGCCAATATACTCCGGTGGTCTGGGCATTCTTGCCGGTGATCATTGCAAGGCCGCCAGTGATCTCTGCATTCCGTTTGTTGCCGTCGGCATCCTTTATCGCCAGGGCTATTTCAACCAGTCAATTGACGAGCATGGCAACCAGATATCACATTATTCACCCTCGGACTTTCATGACCTGCCCGTCACCCAGGCCGTTAACAAAGAGGGCAAGCCACTCCTGATCGAGATCGAATTTCCTGATCGCAAGGTTTATTTGCACGTATGGCGCGCGCAGGCCGGGCACATCACACTGTACTTACTGGACAGTGACCTGGTAGAAAACCAGGAACACGATCGTATCATTACCCACCAACTGTACGGCGGCGACAAGAATACCCGCATACAACAGGAAATAGTCCTGGGTATCGGTGGTGTGCGTGCCTTGCGGGCACTGGGCATCAGGCCAACGGTATGGCATATCAATGAAGGGCACTCGGCCTTTCAAATCCTGGAGCGCTGCCGGGAAGGCACCATGAAAGGTTTTGACTTTGCCTGTGCACTGGAGGTGATTGCAGCCGGCACGGTATTTACCACCCATACACCGGTGGCCGCCGGCCATGACATCTTTGAGCATGACCTGATATCCGGTTACTTTCGTGACTACATCAAGCACCTCGGCATTGACATGCAGCAGTTCCTGCAACTGGGAGCAACACCGGGTAACCCGGGTAGCTTCAATCAGACGGCACTGGCCTTGCGCGGATCACGTTTTCATAACGGGGTTAGCCGCATTCATGGCTCGGTTGCCTCGAAAATGGAATATTACATCTGGCCGGAAGTACCGTACCGGGAAAACCCGATTAGTTATGTCACCAATGGTGTACACCTGCAGACTTTCCTGGCGCGTGAATGGTCCAATTTATATGACATGCGTTTCGGCCGTGCCTGGCGTGGCGAGCTTCTGAACGAGAGCTACTGGGACCGCATTGACGAGATCCCCGATCACAGTTACTGGAGTCTGCGCCAGTCACTGAAAACGGAAATGTTCGAAAATGTACTGCGCCGTGCATTGCATCAGTACCGCCGCAATGGCTGCAGCGAAGCACTGATGGAGCGCATGACCAGGCATCTGTCACCTGGCTCGGATATCCTCACAGTCGGTTTCGCACGCCGCTTTGCTACCTACAAGCGTGCTACCCTGCTGTTTTCGGACCCGGAGCGACTTAGCCGGATTCTCAAGAACCCGGACCGCCCGGTACTGCTCATCTTTGCCGGCAAGGCACATCCGAGTGACGAACCCGGACAGCAACTTATCAGGACAATACACGAGTACTCGCTCAGGCCTGAATTCATGGGACATATCCTGCTGCTGGAAGGCTATGATCTCGCCCTCGGACGCAAACTGGTGACAGGGGTGGATGTCTGGATGAACACACCTGAATATCCGCTGGAGGCCAGTGGTACGTCAGGCCAGAAGGCCGCCATGAACGGCGTGATCAACCTGAGCGTGCTGGATGGCTGGTGGGCGGAAGGCTACAACGGCGAGAATGGCTGGGCAATTACGCCACATGATCCGCATTTTGATGTGGAATACCGCAACAGTGAAGAAGCCAACGAACTGCTGGGCCTGCTCGAAAGCAAGGTTTCCTCACTTTACTATAAACGTAACAGCCAGGGTTTTTCTGCAGACTGGGTAAAGATATCCAAGGCCTCAATGAAGTCGGCGATTCCGAACTTTAATGCACAGCGCATGGTCAGGGACTACATCATAAGATTTTATGCGCCTGCCAGCCGCCAGAACAGCAAATTGTGCGCTGATGACTATAAGGGTGCGAAGGAACTCGCCGCCTGGAAGGCAAGGGTCAACCAGGCCTGGCCAAATGTAACACTTCGACGTACTGACAGTAATTCAACCGAGCTGATGGCGGGTGACAGCCTCAGGATCGAGGTTACTGTGGATCTTGGTGAGTTAACAACTGACGATGTCTTGCTGGAATGTATTATCGGGACCGAGTCGGAACATGAAGCATTCCAGGAACACGAACATGTCCGGCTAACACCCAAAGGTCGCAACAAGGACGGTCATACCCTGTTTGGCATCGACCTGGTACCACCGCTGGCCGGTTTGCAGTTCTATAAATTACGGCTGTATCCAAGCCATCCCCTGCTCAGCCACCCGTTTGAGACCGGCCACATTATCTGGTTATAGCGGGTACATGAAACACGCCGATATTCATGGCACCCGATTATTCAGGAATCTGTAATCCGGCCTGCTTGTCCGACGAGCGTGCGGACCTGACGGGCCAGGTCTGGTGAAAGCTGGTCCCGGGTAAAGCGCCAGTTCCAGTTACCACTGGACGTGCCGGGAGTATTCATGCGCGCAGCACTGTCCTGTGCCAGCAGGTCCTGCATGGGAATAATGGCAAGCCCCGATGTTGACTCAAGTGCTGTTTTGATCAGCGCCCAGGGCATCTCTGTCATGTCTGCAGGCATATGTTTATTTACCTTTTGCCGGCCGGCATCATCCAGACTCTCATACCAGCCCAGCGTGGTGTCATTGTCATGAGTCCCCGTATAAACGACGGACAAGGGTTCGTGATTTTCCGGCAGATAGGGATTGTCATCACCACCATCGAAGGCAAACTGGAGTATCTTCATACCCGGAAAACTGAATGCCAGCCGCAAGGCATCAACCTCCGGCGTGATGATGCCCAGGTCTTCGGCGACCAGTGGCAAGTCACCAAAGTCCTGCTGCAGGCGTTCAAACAGTGCTGCCCCGGGCCCTGCAACCCAGCGTCCATCAACCGCCGTCTCGGCTACAGCCGGTATTTCCCAGTATTTTTCGAACCCCCGGAAGTGGTCGAGACGGAGAATATCGAACATTGCCAGCTGTGTTTTGAAACGATCCAGCCACCAACTGTAATCCTGTTCATTGATCCGGTCCCAGCGATAGAGCGGATTACCCCAGCGCTGACCGGTCTCGGAAAAATAATCCGGAGGCACGCCGGCGACGACCTCAAGCTCACCGGAACTGTCAATGCTAAACAGGTCCCTGTTTGCCCAGACATCCGCGCTGTCATGCGCCACATAGATGGGCATATCGCCAAACAGGACAATGCCGCGTTGATGGGCATAGTCCCGCAATGCAAACCACTGTAGAAAGAACAGGTATTGGTCAAAACAGATTTGCTCGATTAATCCGGCCTGTGCATCACTGAAACTGCCCAGGACTGCCGGGTCCCGGTCACGCAGCGCTGCCGGCCACTGGTACCAGGGAAGAGCACCCTGAGTCTGACGGATCGCCTGATAGAGTGAATAGTCATCCAGCCAGTAGGCATGTGTACGCCTGAATTCAGTATAGGCTGCTTTATCTGACAGTGCAGCCGACGTCTCAAAACCGGCACGGGCCTGTTTCAGACTTTCGTCGAATGGCAGATCGCTGGCTGCGGTTGCGTCCAGCCAGCCTTTCTTAGTCAGGTCATCCAGGCTGACAAGCGCCCTGTTACCGGCATGCACCGACAGGCACTGATAGGGAGACCGGTCGGCATGTGTCGGACCCAGCGGCAGCACTTGCCAGACTGTCATCCCGGCCGCTTGCAGGAAATCAACAAAACGGCGAGCGTCTTCTCCCAGGTTACCCTGGTCACGTTTGCCAGGCAATGATGTCGGGTGTAACAGTACGCCTGCTCGACGTTGTGTCAGGGGGTTTAGCACGAATATCGTGTCAGCTGATTATCCCGGGTACTGGCCTTTACGCATCACGCCAGTCTGAGCGGGGCTGCCACCACCGTGTGCAAAAACCGTAGCTAGATATTCGGGTGGTTCTTTCCCCAGCAAGGTGTAAAGGTTGGACAGGTGCATACGGAACAGGCGTTCAAAATCACTCACCGTATCTGCAGAATTATAATCCCCGAACCACCAGAACCAGTCAGAACCTTCACAGATAGATAACTGATGCTCGGCAGCCAGCATCTGCTCACCACTGAGGTTGTTCTCCGCTACTGTCATGTCAAACACTTTTTTTGCATTGCCCAACATGTCCCAGCCACGGTTCTTGTCCTTGTCACCAATCCATGTCGAGAATGTTCCGTAGACCCAGCTGCCGCTAACGAGCTTCTTGATGTTCGGCTGATTGCGGGCAGACGCCAGATATTCCGAGTAGGTCGTCATGTTAAGATCTGTGTGCTCTGACAGACGCTGGTACAGTGTATTGAGAAAATGGTAGCCATTTTCCGGGAAATGCTCCCAGGCATTCTCGCCATCCAGGATGATGGACACCAGCGGATTGTCCTGCTCGCGGGTGCTGGCAGCAATATTCTCCAGGTGATCGATCAGGTTAGCGACGGCATCATCGGCATGCCAGTCAGAGTAGGTAAACCCGATAAGGTCAGAGAGCCCGTCATCCCGGAAAAAACATGCCAGATTACCGCCATCAACCCTGAACCCCTGGTACAGGCTGCAACCGGCCAGTGATGCGTTTTCATCCTTCGCCTGGCTATGGCGAAAGACTGACTCACCCGTGGCCGCCCAGGCAAATCCATGCGCTTCAAGTTGCTGTAAGGCAGCAGCGCTGACACCACCTTCTGAAGGCCAGCAACCGGTCGGGCGTGTCCCGAAATATTGCTCGAACGTAGCGATACCTTCCTTGATGTGCCAGTCAGCGCGTTTCTCGCCACCGGGGTAATCCTGCAACTGTGGCATGGAGACATCCGGCATGGCATCACGCGCGGAATCAATATCCAGCAACAGTGGCAATATCGGATGTGCATAGGGTGACATGGATAGCTCAATCTGGCCCTTGTCTGCCAGTTCACGGTAGCGATCAATGACACTGGACAGCAACTCGCCAATCAGCTTCAGCAATTGCCGGCGATCATGTAACGTGAACCTCGTCCCCTTCTCCATCAACTGCTTTACCAGATCATTACTCCGCCGTACCGTCTCACCCATCCAGGCCAGGTGATACCAGACCAGCAGATCCGTAATAAACTGATCAGCGACATACAACATGCCGGAAGGGTGTTTATGAAACCATCCGGCCATCTCGGCAAGTTTCTGATAATGCTCAAAACGTTTTATCGAACGCAGTTCATTGGCCCGCAAGCAGGCACTTACCAGTTCCATGCGCTGTTCCCTGTTACTGGGCAGCACGGGACATGCCAGTGCCGCCAGTAACGGATCACGGATCCCCTTGTTCTCGGACAGGAACCCGTTCACCTGGCCGGCATAGTCTGACAATTGTTCGAGCAGTATGGGGGCAAAGTTAACCACCGCCCTGGATTCCGGCACCGCTTCGAGGTGCGCCGCCATATCGATGTAATCTTTGGTTGCGTGCAGGTAAGTCCAGGGTAATTGATAGGTACCGCTGATTTGGTCACAGTACTGTGGTTGATGCATGTGCCAGCAGATAACAATATTCAGCCGGGATTCAGCGGACATGATGAAATTCCTGACCGAGCATCTCTGGTGTTACCAGTACCACGCCGCCCGGGCTGACATAAAAC
>JASJGW010000045.1:0-9865 GCA_033791305.1 Gammaproteobacteria bacterium
AAGAAATGCAGTTTCTGCAGTATCAGTATGCTGTCTTGAAGGAACAGCATGCAGACGTGGTGAGCGCTCTCAAGCTGGAGCTTGAAGATATGGAAGAACAGCTGAACGAGAGCCGATCACAGGCTGATGCTGTGCGGGAAGGGCGCAGTGTACTGGAACAGACAGCGCAGCAGGAAATATAGGACAGGCTAAAGATCCTCCCGGCGAACAACAGATCTTCAGCAGCAAACAAAAACGGCGAACCGAAGGCCGCCCCGTAGATCAATTTTTTAGGCGTTTGTTATGTACCATTTGAAACAGCAAATGGCACGCTACTATATCTGCTGATATGTTGCCGGCTTGTGTAGATACGGGGCGCAAATACCGTAACAACGCACATGTTTCGTTGTTGAGTGGCTGCAAAGATCAGTAGGGCAAAATGCATTACCCGGTCAAGTGGGTCAATTGAACGTGCCAATCAACAGGTGGTATTTCGAATTGCCCTAACTACCGCTCTCAATCCACTTGCGAATCCGGTTGGAGTCGCCGAAGGGTGTCAGCTTGCCAAAGGAATTGAGCAGTACAATGGTGAGTGGCTGGTCGTCAATTTCAGTCTGCATCACGAGGCAGCGTCCGGACTCGTTGAGGTAACCGGTCTTGCTGAGCTGGATGTCCCAGGTCTTGTTTTTCAGCAGGCGGTTGGTGTTATTGAAGCTGAGTTCGCCACGGTCCTTGTACGGCCTGACTCTGGCAGAGCGGGCGGTAGTGGCAGTACGAATGAGTGGGTAGGACATGGCAGCGCGCACCATCCTGGCAGTGTCGCGAGCAGAGGCGACATTGCCGGGATCAAGACCGGCAGGATCGTTAAAATGACTGGCCTGCATTCCAAGCGCGTCGGCCTTTTTGTTCATGGCCGCGACAAATGCCGCTTTACCCTGAGGCCAGGTGCGGGCGAGGGCATTGGCTGCCCGGTTTTCGGAGGACATTAGCGCCAGCTGCAGCATCTGTTTACGTGTCAGTACGGCGCCATACTTCAGACGTGAGCCGGTCAACTTTATCAGGTCCCGGTCATCTTTGGTGATGGCGATCTTTTCCTGTAAATTCAGGTCGCTATCGAGGGTAACCATCGCTGTCATCAGCTTGGTAATCGAGGCGATTGGTCGAGGTTCATTCACGTGTTTGGAGTAGACTTCCTCGCCATTTTTGTCCAGCACCAGCACGGCGGCCGATTTGAGCTTCAGGATTTTCGGGTTTAGTGTGTTCCAGTGAGGTGCGGTAATGGTCTGCGTGGTCGTGCTGGACAGCTCCAGTTTTGCCAGCTGTACAGTGGGATCCGCAGCAATGCCGGTCCCCGCGAAAAAGATGAGTGACAGACAGCTGGGCAGGAGAAAGCTTTTCATAATTAACATTGTTATCGGCCGATCAGGTCCATACATTGAGGGAGATGAGTTCGAAATGCAATGCAAAGTATTTCGAACTGGCCGTTGCAGGTTAGAGCCTGAATTCCTGTTTCGGAAAATGATTATTGTTTGAGATGACCATGCAATTATATCCAGAAATCAAACGCTTTGTTCAGGAAACACTCGGTTGTTCCTGCCCAGAAAAACAAAATACTATTGAAGAGGCTATTCCAATGGTCCGTATAGCTGATCCGCTACCTGGACGATGGTCGCCTGGAGATCGACAACAACGGCGCAGAGAATGCCATCCGCCCGTTCGTGGTTGTTCGCAAGAACTGGCTGTTCAGCGACTCGGTCAAGGGTGTGAGGGCCAGCGCCAATCTTTACTCATGACTCATTGATCGAAACCACCTAGGCCAACAACCTGGAACCCTATACCTATCTTCGCTATCTGATTACGGAACTGCCCATGGCAGTAACCGTTGACGGCATCAAGGTACTGTTGCCTGGTAACTTCAGCAAAGATCAGTTCAGGATCGGACGAACAAACCTCTCGTTCGCTAAGCGCTTACCCTGTTTTTTATATTGCAAGGGTGAAAAATGCCGCATGAACGGTCTCTGCTCAGTTGCCTATCGACTGCAACGGAGGAATGATGAATATGGCCGGGTGGGGTGTTGGAATTAGCCGCTGTCTGGCTAGCCCTGGATGTCAAATACCATAGATAAGTCAATCGCATGTATATCCTTTGTCAAGGTTCCAATCGAGATGAAGCCAACTCCTGTCTGGGCCGTTTCCCGAAGGTTTTCAAGGGTAATGCCGCCGGAGGCCTCAAGTTCTGCGCGGCCGGCAACCGTCTGGACGGCGGCTGTCAGTGCCGGCAGGGTAAAGTTGTCCAGTAGCAGGCGATTGGCGCCGGCGGCCAGTGCCTGCTGAATCTGACTGTCGTCCTCGACTTCGACTTCAACCATCACGTCCGGGTTGGTATTTCTGGCATTCCTGACGGCCTTGTTGATGGAGCCTGCTGCTGCGATATGGTTCTCTTTAATCAGGATGCCGTCATATAATCCGCTACGATGATTGTCGCAGCCACCGACACGTACTGCATATTTCTGGGCGTGGCGTAATCCGGGAATAGTCTTGCGTGTATCCAGGATTCTGGCCGGCAGGTCCGCGATTGTTTCGGCATAGTGGTGCGCACGCGTTGCTGTGGCAGACAGTGTTTGCAGGAAATTCAGTGCTGTCCGTTCACCGGTAAGGAGTGGTCTTGCAGGGCCGGAAAGTGTGCAGAGTGTCTGTTTATCACGCACCAGATCACCATCGTGGACCAGCCAGGTTATCGATATTCGGCTGTCAAGTTCTGCGAATACGGCATTAAACCATGCTTGGCCGCAGACCACGGCGGTCTCCCGGCAAATGACTGTAGCACTTGCCGTTTGATCCCGTGGGACCAGTTCCGCAGTGATGTCGCCACTGCCGATATCTTCGTCCAGTGCTGCACGTACGGTGTGCAGCAAGTCCTCATCAAGGACATCCAGTAACATTCAGGAGGAAAGTTCCAGCAGTTCTATCTCGAAAGTCAGGGTAGCATTTGGCGGGATGACACCACCGGCACCCTGGGCGCCATATCCCAGTCCGGCAGGCACCACCAGACGCCGAACCCCGCCGACCTGCATACCTTTTACACCTTCGTCCCACCCGGGAATAACATAGCCACACTCCATCGGGAAACTGAAGGGTTCGTTGCGATCGCGGCTGGAATCGAATTTGGTGTCGTCTTCAAGCCAGCCGGTGTAATGCACGATAGCTGTTTGCCCTCTGCCGGTGGCCGTGTCGCCGTTACCGGTTTTTATGTCGGTATAGCGCAGACCGGAATCGGTGGTTATTTCTGTCATAACAGGGTCCCTGTATTTACGTGAGTAAAATAATAGCTGAATGGACACGATGTTTCCTGCGTCCTGTTTGCAATGTCACTGCATGATTCTTCAATCAAGTCTGTTCTGGGGCCATATGCGGGCGCGACAGATAATCATTCTTAAGTGTGTTTACCAATCCTGCCAGCAAGATCAGTCCGATCAGGTTGGGTAGTGCCATCAGTATGTTGGTTATGTCTGCGAAGTTCCAAACCAGTTGCAGTGGTACGGCGGTACCCACGATCACCAGCAGGGTATACACAATACGATACGGCAGTACCCCACGTTCGCCAAACAGGTAATGTACAGAACGGTCACCGTAGTATGACCAGGCAATGATCGTGGAATAGGCAAATAGCGCCAGACCGACACCGACAATAAATTCGCCAGTCGCTCCAAGTGTGCCACTGAAAGCGTGCGCGGTCAGAGCGGCGCCGGTGAGCGACTCACTGCTTTCCTGCCATGCACCGGTAACAACAATTACCAGGCCGGTCATGGTGCAGATCACGATGGTGTCAATAAATGGCCCCAGCATGGCGACCAGTCCCTCGCGCACCGGTTCGTTGGTGCGGGCTGCAGCGTGTGCCATGGGAGCTGAGCCGAGACCTGCCTCGTTAGAGAACAGGCCGCGTGCGACACCCCAGCGAATGGCCTCGCCAATAGCAGCGCCGCCCACAGACCACGGGTTTAGTGCCATGTCGAAAATGGTCAGGAATGCTGCGGGAATATCACTGGCATGAATGAACAGCACGATCAGTGCGGCAATGATATAGGCGATAGCCATGAAGGGGACAATGGTGCTGGCAACATGAGCGATGCGTTGCAGTCCGCCGAGGATAACCATTCCCACCAGCAGGGCAAGTATGCAGCCGATGAGCCAGCTATATTTATCCACAACCGGGTACACATAGGCCAGGCCATTCACGACTGAATTGGCCTGTACCATGTTGCCGATACCAAATGAAGCCACCAGTGTGAATATGGCAAACAGGGCGGCTGTGCGTTTCATATTCAAGCCGTTCAGCAGCGTGTACATCGGGCCGCCGGCGATCTTGCCATCGGGAGAGATCTCACGGAATTTCAGTGCCAGGGTGCACTCTGTAAACTTGGTGGCCATACCGAAGAAGGCAGTGACCCACATCCAGAAGAGGGCTCCCGGTCCGCCCAGGGTAATGGCGGTGGCCACCCCGGCAATGTTACCGGTACCGATGGTGGCTGACAGGGCGGTGGCTAATGCCTGAAAGTGTGACACTTCACCGCTGTCTTCCCTGCGGTCGTACTTCCCTGTTATTAATGCAGTGGCATGTGTGAAGCCGTGAATCTGTACCAGTCCCAGACGGATGGTCAGGTAGAGACCGGTGCCTAACAGGATGATCAGTGTCAGCGGGTTGCCCCACAAGAGGTCGGAAAGTTGCCCGCTCCAGTCTGTCAACTGCTGGATAAAATTCATTTGCCGGTCTCTTGGTTCGGGTATTTGAGCGTCAGGGTATTGCCTTGCTGGTTAAAGTCCAGCTGCTTGAGAAAGCTCATACCCAGCAGGACGGCATTACTTCTATCGTGCGGGTTGATGCTGGCACGCACCGGGCCGAGACGCAGGGGCCCAAGCTGTATTTCATCGGCTATGGTCTGCCACGCGGTAATGGTGCCATTGGCTGTATGGTAGTTCATGGACTGACCACGCTGCAGCTTCAGCCGGTCAGCAATACCTGCCGGGATAGAGACGTCTGTTGCGCCAGTGTCCAGCATGAACTCTACCGGTTGTCCGTTAATGCTCCCGGTCGCGACATAGTGGCCAAAACGGTTCCGTTGTAATCGCACTTCAGGAATGTCGTCTGCCAGGGTGCTGGCAAGCTGTTGATTGGGGTTCCTCTGCTTGTCCAGTCGATCATTAAAAAACAGGGTCAGCAATACCAGCAGCAGTATCCAGGCGGCAATTACCATGCCTTTGCCAATGCCACGCGAGGATGCGGTGTTATTGTCTGGCTCGTTCATGCAGACAGTATACGATACACCGCACTAAACTCGGCTTTGGATGGGTTAGCCGGGAGCACTTCAATAGACCAGCCTGAGCCCGGCAAAGATGTGTCGCTTTTCCGGAGTATGAAAGTTCCTGAAACTGACTCGTTTAATGGCCGGACGCGTATGTAAACTGCCTCCGCGCAGGGTATAGTGGTTATTGTTAAACCAGGGTTGTGAATATTCCTTGTAGGGAAAGGGTTGAAAGCCTGCGTAGGGATAAAAGCGGTTCTGGCACCATTCCCAGACACGGCCGGTCTGTTCAAGCAGTTGCAATCGGCGGGCGACTTCCCACTGATGTTCATGTGGTAACTGGCCGCCGGCCCAGCTGGCATAGGCTGCAGCCTCATATTGCGCGATACCGTGTAGTGCATCAGTGCCGTCAAGTTCATAGGCACCGCGCACACCCATGCCGTACCAGTTTCCAGTGCTGTCCCGGCGCCAGTGTTCCGGGCCGGTTATCGGCTGCTGCTGCCGCCACTGCCAGCCGGTCTTGCCCCAGCAGGATTCATTTGTATAGCCGCCATCTTCCATAAATGCAAGGTATTCGCTGTTGCTGACCGGATTACGTGCGATATCGTAAGGGCCAAGCGTGGCTTGCTGTGACGGCAGTTCATTGTCATAAGCGACGGGAGACAGACCGCCTACCCGAAAATGGCCAGGTTGCACACTGATCCTGTCCTGCCGGGGTGGTAGTGCTGTGAACGGTTGCGTTACCTGGAAATCTGTCGCAGTAGTGTGAAGTGTACGCTGCGTAAGCACAGCCAGCATGGTTTCATAATGCTGGCTGTAGTGCTGTATCAGAAAATGTATCAGGTAATCATCCTGCATCAGGGGATGTTCAAGCAGAGCAGTGGGTGCTGTATCGAATATTTCGGCATTCAGAGACTGCATGCCGAGGACCCATTGTACCAGTACATCCAGGGGCGGCAGCCCTGCCCCGCGTTCCGGTTTTGGTATTGAGGCGGGCGTATAAAGACCGGCGACCGGAGCCGTGTACCGGTTGTCACCCAGAACGACTTCCTGCAACCAGTAACATTCGGTATAGGTGCAGTGTCCCAGGTGCCAGCCCAGCGGACTCAGGTCAGGGTGGAACTGCTGATGATAGCTGTCATCCTGCAGGGTTTCTATCAGCGTCATGACCAGGTCCTGAGCCAGGCGGAGTTCGTCCAGCAGCGCCGGCCGGTTCACAGGGCGAGTAACTCGAGTGGTTTGTCAGGTTTTATAATCAGCAGGTGGTGTTCCGGCACCGGTTGCCAGGAACTGTCATCCGAGAGACGCTCGGAGGCAATGACCTGGCCACCGGGAAACAGTTCGATATCTGTCGTGTAATAGAGGGACGGGCACTCATGGTTTATTCCATGGCGTGCAGCGTACAGGTTTACGCTATCGGTGATAATGATATTCAGCAGCGCCGCCTGGTTTGTGACCATTTCAGCGAGCAGGTTAAACAGCCGGCGGATAGCATCCGGCAGGTCCAGGGAGGTATCATCCAGCAGCAACTGTCGCAGGCAGGCAAACAAATATTCAGAGTCGGTATTGCCACGTATGCCGGATGCAATTTCCGGTGTCAGCATTGCTGTGATTTCCGGTAGCACACAGCTATGGAATTCCCTGATGAAACCATTGTGAGTGAACAGTCTTTGCGCGTCACCGAAAGGGGCTGTATTGAACTGGTGCACCGGATTACCCTGCGTTGCGCTGCGTACTTCGGCGAGCCAGAGCGGGGCTGTCAGCGTACGTGCGAGGTCCGGCAGATTGCAGTCAGACCAGATAGGCAGGGTACTGGTGTAGGTTGAGGGTGTGCCATCCGGGTTGTACCAGCCAAAGCCGAAACCGTCGGCATTCAATTTGGCGTATTTCAGTTCCTGCGGTTCCCAGGCTTGCTTGTAAAGACTGTGTGGCGGTGCCAGCAGAAACTGTTGCAGTGAGACGGCAGGTCCAAGGTAGGCGGCGAGTCTGCACATTGGTTCTGGTTATTGCAGCAGGTATTCAAGCAATGCCTTCTGGGCATGCAAGCGGTTTTCCGCTTCATCCCAGACGACACTTTTTGGTCCATCAATAACATCGACGGTGACCTCTTCACCGCGGTGGGCCGGCAGGCAATGCATGAACAGGGCATCAGCTGCAGCTGCATTCATGATGCCGGCATCAACCTGGTATGTGGCAAAAGCCTTTTCACGGTGTGTCTGCTCTTCTTCCTGTCCCATACTGGCCCAGACATCCGTGACCACCAGGTCGGCATCACGTGCTGCCTCAGCGGGGTCACGCAGCACCACGGCACTGGATGCTGCTGCCTGCAGTATTGATTCATCGGGTTCATAGCCTTCGGGGCAGGCAATGTTCAGGGTGAAACCGTATTGACGTGCAGCGTTGATATATGAGTGGCACATGTTATTACCATCGCCGATCCAGGCAACTGTTTTGCCACGGATGTCGCCACGGTGTTCGAACCAGGTCTGCATGTCGGCTAGTAACTGGCAGGGGTGGTACAGGTCGGTCAGTGCATTAATGACAGGGACTTCGGAGTGGGCGGCGAAGCGTTCGATTTTTTCATGTTCGAATGTCCTGATCATGATGACATCAGCCATACGTGACAGTACCCGTGCTGAATCCTCAATCGGTTCACCACGTCCCAGTTGTGTATCACGGGGAGACAGAAAGATGGCCGTTCCGCCAAGTTGTGCCATACCGGCCTCGAAAGATACACGGGTGCGGGTGGAGGATTTCTCAAACACCATGGCCAGTATTCTGTTCTTTAGCGGTTCATGCAGGGTGCCTGCCTTGTGCATGGCCTTGAGTTCGATTGCACGCCGTATCAGTCCACGCAATGTATCCGGTGAAAGATCGAGGAGTGTTAGAAAGTTTTGATGATCCATGACTTACATACCAATATATTCGTGTATCAGATTACTGACCTGCTCAACAATAATGTCGGCCTGCTTGTCAGTCAGTATCAGGGGCGGTAGCAGGCGTATGACCCGTTCTGCCGTGACATTAATTAACAGGCCCTGTTCTAATGCCTTGCTGACCAGCTCGCTGCAGGGCCGGTCAAGTTCAATGCCGATCATCAGGCCCAGTCCGCGGATTTCTATAACACCATCAAGGTCCGCGAGTGCGGCTGAGAAACCAGCCAGCATATGCTCGCCGAGTCTTGCGGCGTTCGCCACGCACTGTTCCTCTTCCATCGATTCAAGCACGGCGATAGCGGCACGGCAGGCCAGCGGATTACCACCAAATGTCGTGCCGTGGCTGCCGGGTTGCATCATGCCGGCGGCCTTGCCTCTTGCCATGCAGGCGCCAACGGGTACGCCATTACCCAGTGCCTTGGCCAGTGTTGCAACATCGGGCCTGGCATTGCTGTGCTGGTAAGCAAACCACCTGCCGGTACGCCCCATGCCCGTTTGAATTTCATCCAGCATCATCAGCCAGTCATTGTCGTCACAGATGGCACGTATACCATCGAGGTAACCGGCGTCCGGGATATTGACGCCACCCTCACCCTGTACCGGTTCTACCAGAATTGCTGCCACATCCTGGCTGTTTGCGGCCACCTTGCCGATGGCATCCAGGTCATTGTATGGAACGCGGATAAAACCCTGTACCAGCGGTTCAAAGCCCGCTTGTACCTTGCGATTACCCGAGGCGGTCAATGTTGCCAGGGTACGTCCGTGGAAACTGCTGCCCATCACAATGATGGCAGGGTTGTCGATGCCTTTGCTGTGCCCAAACAGGCGCGCGATTTTTATGGCAGCTTCATTGGCCTCGGCACCGGAATTGGAAAAGAATACCCGGTCCATGCCGGACAGGCCGTACAGCTTGTCAGCCAGCTGTTCTTGTAGCTCGATGCCGTAGAGGTTGGAGGTATGTACCAGTTGCCCGGCCTGTTCAGCGATGGCCCTGGTAACCGCAGGATGGGCATGCCCGAGCCCGCACACGGCAATGCCGCTGAGTGCGTCGAGGTATTGCCGGTTGTTGCTGTCCCACAACCAGATGCCTTCACCCCGTTGAAACTGGACCGGAAGACGGTTATAGGTTGACATTATATGATCTGCCATTTTTTACTTTGCCCAAAAATAGAAAAGGCAGTCCGTTTCAGACTGCCAGCCTTGATTGATCCCGATTTTATAGCCGATTGCCTGAAAAGCGCAAACCCGGCCAGTGGCCGGGTTTGCAGTTCCTGTTACGGCTGATGCCGACGTGTGTCCGGCTGTTAATGCTCCGTACTAGAATGGCAGTCCGTGCATATGCCCGGTCATGCACATTAGCATCGGAATGGATAGCAGTGTATTGGTGCGTGAAGCCATCAGGGCAACCTTCTTGGCCCCGGCGATTTGGTCTGCGCTGGCATCAACCATGCCGAGTATCTTCTTCTGGTTTGGCCAGATCAGTACCCAGACATTAAACAGCATGATAGTACCCAACCAGGCACCGATACCGATGACCTGCCAGCCATCCTGCAGGGTAAATGCAGCAACAACGCCACCTTCACCAAGGTGTTGCAGTGCACCAACACCCGTCACCCAGGTTGCAACAGCACCCCAGCGGAACCACAGCAG